>CAXHYW010000105.1:0-8868 GCA_964021475.1 uncultured Desulfobacteraceae bacterium
AATCCCGATGAGGGCACCCAGCATACAGATGTTAAATACAATGGGTTTTCCAATTTTCTCCATGACCGTCTCATACATGGGCAGACAAATATGTTTTGCCGCCACCTTTTTCTCAATGGTTACATATTTGGAATCCATCAATAAGAGACCGCCGGGGCGAATAATCTGGGAAAATTTATTATAACTTTCCTGGGTCAGGCTGACCAAAATATTGGGTTGGATCACCTTGGGGAAATTAATTTCCGTATCTGAAATCAGAATATCGCTCCGGGTGGCACCTCCCCTTGCCGCTGCCCCGTAACTCTGGGACTGGACGGCATTTTTCCCTTCAAAAAGAGCAGCCGCCTCGGCCAGGATAATGGCTGCCGTGATCACGCCCTGTCCACCTGAGCCTGAAAAAACAAGTCTTGAACGTTCCATTATGCGTTTCCTTTCATTGCAGTCTCAATGATGTGGTCATATGCCTCACAATATTCCGGCTTGTCCGTGTCTTCAACAAAGATACCCCGTTGAATCAGGTTGGGGTTTTTTTCCAGTTTTTTGGACCCGATTTTTACCGTATTGGTTTTATACCCTTCCATCATCTGGACCGCATCCCCTTCCTTATTTTTTCTGCCGTAATAGGTGGGGCACTGGGTCAAAATTTCCACAACGGAAAAACCCTTGTGCATGATGGCTTTTTTAAGAATATCTTTTGCTTCCGTGGCATGGAATACCGTGGATCGGGCCACAAAAGAGGCACCGGCACTCTTGGCCAGTTCCACAATATCAAACTCATTGTCAATGGTGGTATAGGGGGCGGTGGTGGCTTTCTTCCCAGGGCCAGACAGGGGAGAAAACTGGCCGCCGGTCATGCCGTAAATTCGGTTGTTCATGACAATGGCCGTGATATCAATGTTCCGACGGCAGGCATGGATAAAATGATTTCCGCCAATGGCCAGTGCATCTCCGTCTCCCATGGGCACAATGGCCTTGAGATGGGGGCTGGAAAGTTTAACACCGGTGGCAAAGGTCAGTGCCCTGCCGTGGATGGTGTGCAGGGAATGAAAATCAACATACCCGGATATCCTGGAGGAACACCCGATTCCGGAGGTCATGACAATTTCGTTTTTCGAAAGTCCCAGTTCATGGATGGCCCGGAGCAGTGACCCCAGGACGATTCCATGGCCGCAGCCCGGACACCACATATGGGGGAAAAACCGTGCTCTTACATAATCTTTAAAATCAAATGGTGTATCGTTCATCTTATACCCCCTTGCCTTGAATCATTCTCAAAACCGTTTTGATATCCGTGGGGGAGATCAATTGGCCGTCAATCCTATTTGCCAGGAATACATTGTCGGGATTATCCACGGCATTCTTCACCTGGGTGATAACCTGGCCCATATTCATTTCAACCACGATGACCGCCTTTGCATTGGCACATTTTTCCCGGACAATATCCGTGGGAAAGGGCCAAAGTGTCTGGAGCTCAAGAACTCCTATTTTTACTCCTCTGGCCCGCCTGTTCTGGGCAAGGTGAATGGCAGAGCGGGCCGATGATCCAAAGGAAACCAGGACATATTCCGCATCATCCAGCCAATATTCCTTATACATGGCAATATCATTGACCGAATTTTCGATTTTGTCCACCAGGTGATGGAGCAACCCGTTGACCACCGGTGGATCATTGTTGGGAAATCCCCACATATCATGGAAAAGCCCGGTCACATTGTACCGGTGTTCTCCTCCAAAATCAGACATGGGCAACCGTCCGTCCTCCCGGGGCAGATAGGGATGGTAATCCACGTCTTTGCCCACAGAGGTTCTTAACCGGTCCACCACGGGGATTTCTCCGGGTTCCGGAATGATCAGTTTTTCGCGCATGTGACCAATGGCTTCATCCAGAAGAATAATAACCGGGGTCCGATAGGTTTCAGCCAGATTAAAGGCCTCAACCGTTATCTTAAACACATCCTGGTGATTGGATGCAGTGAGCGCTATGATGGCATGGTCCCCATGGGTTCCCCATCTGACCTGGTTTACGTCTCCCTGGCTCACATGGGTCGGGTTCCCCGTGGAGGGCCCCCCCCTTTGAACATTGGCTATTACACAGGGGATTTCTGCCATACAGGCATACCCAAGCGCTTCCTGCTTCAGGGAAAACCCCGGGCCAGAAGTGGCGGTCATGACTTTGTTACCGGTAAGGGATGCACCGATGATGGCGCCCATGGAGGCGATTTCATCTTCCATCTGGATGAATTTTCCGCCTACCTTTGGAAGCCTTGCTGCAAGATGCTCCATGATTTCAGTTGACGGGGTAATGGGGTAACCTGCGAAAAAATTGAGGCCCGCATAAAGCGCTCCCTCAACACAGGCTTCATTTCCCTGAACAAACCTGATATTATTCTTGTTAGTCATTTTCCCCATCCTGATTTTTGATGATTTGTATTGCTAAATCGGGGCACCGGAGTTCGCACAGCATGCATGCGATGCAGTCTTCCGGTCTTACGGCCTCTACCTTTCCGTTTCTGTCAAGCTCAAGAACTTTCTTGGGGCAGAAGTGAACGCAGATACCACACCCTTTGCACCATTCTTTTTCGATTTTATGTGTGACTGATTTGCCTTTTCCCATATTATCCTCTTCTATAGATAAACCTATCCAAATTTAGGCATTTCATTATGCGATTTGAATTCTTATGTCAAGGTTTACCGGTATTAAAAACGAATGAGTTCATTGTTTTTTATTTTTATAAAAAAAGCAAGACAAAAAATGAACTTAATACTGATAGGAATAGGGATTTACCATAAAAAAAAGTCATGGTATAAACACTTGTATGAATCTAAATTACGAGAAGCTGGTCAGTGTCATTATCCCCACCTTTGATCGAGCCTGGGTCTTGAAAACGGCAATCGATTCTGTCCTGGCACAAATCTATACGCCCATTGAGATTATCGTGATCAATGACGGGTCCACCGACAATACCCTGGATCTTTTGGCCGGATATGGGAACAAAATTCAGGTGCTTTCCCAGGAAAATCGAGGGGTAAGTGCGGCTCGGAATATGGGTATTCAACACAGCCGCGGCCAATATATTGCGCTTCTGGATTCCGATGATGCCTGGACGCCGGATAAAATTTCCTGTCAGATCGATTTTTTTGACCAGCATCCGGAAGCGCTGATCTGCCAAACAGAAGAGATCTGGATACGCAATGGCAGAAGGGTCAATCCCAAGGTGAAGCATAAAAAGCCATCGGGCATGATTTTTGAGCCCTCCCTTCATCTGTGTCTGGTCAGCCCTTCAGCCGTTATGATCCATAAAAATCTTTTTGCGCTGAAAGGGAGGTTTGATGAAACGTTTCTGGTGTGTGAAGATTATGATCTCTGGCTTCGTATCTCAGCCGAGTATCCTATTTTTTTAATCGACAAACCCTGTACCATAAAGCACGGCGGGCATGAAGATCAATTGTCAGCCCATCATTCCCAGGATAAATATCGCATAGCCTCCATTGCCAATCTGATTCGATCCAAATCCCTTTCCAGGGAACAGGAACAAATGGCGGCACGTGTTTTAGAGGAAAAATGCCGGATATACGGCAATGGGTGCCTGAAAAGGGGACGTACTGAGGAGGGGCAGTATTATCTGGGCCTCTATGAGTCCATACTTGGGGTGGGTTTATAAATCGGTGACATTCATCTCATAAAAATATTGTCCATCTTCCGCCATGGCCGTCTCCTGTATCCGGCACCGGCTAAGATCTTCCCTTATGGTAATTGAGGAATTGGGTCCGTAAATACTGGTGTCCTCGATAATTTTCCCATTGATGAGAATCCGGGGAAGAGGGGGGGTTTTATCGGCAAACTCTTTCAGGCCCTTTTTTTCAAGGACATCTCGTTTGTTTTGGTTCTCAATCTGGTTTATCCGTTCTTTGAATTGGTTTATTTGCTTTGCATACAGATCCTGGGTTTCAAATATTTTGTTTAATTCCTGTTCTACTGTTTCAGCTGTTTTCGATAATTTTTTTAATTGGATGGAGGCTTTTTGAAGCCCGGCCACATCATCCTCCTTTTTTAGATCAAGAATGATTTGTCCTATTTCTTTCATTTCATTCTGGGCTTTTTCCTGGATTTGAGCTTTTTGAGTGATCTGCCCATAAAGTTCCTGGTCCTGGATTTCGATCAATTTAATTTTTTCTTTTACTTCTTGTAACCGGGCCAGGGATTTTTCCAATCGGTCTTGAATTGTTTGGGTCAAAATTTTTATATGTTCATCCACGCCGACTTTCAGGACAGCTGGTTTGGATGCGGTCGTTCCGATATTGCCGGCTTCAATCCCACATTTCGCAATGATTTTTGAGGTAATGATATGGCCGCCTGGGTTTTGACATGCACCGGAGATCACGATCTTAGAATCAATGATCTCTTTTTGAATAATAAGGTCGCCAAATCCTGCAACCCTAGAATGATTGATAAATTTTGCATGAACATTGCCCACCGAGTGAATCTTTGCCTCTGTGATACCGTCAGAGATATATAAATCTCCTGACAATTCAATCTCAGCCCCTTCAATCTCCTGGGCCGTAAGGCTGATGCCTTTGATGGTGAACCCCTCCTTTACAATTCCCTTTACAATGATATTCCCGTTGAAATCGATATTACCCGTTTCAAAGTCAACATCTCCATTGATCATCAGTTCCGGATTGACCGTTATGTTTCCCATGGCATCCACATGGGGTTGTCCATCCAGGTCTGCATAAATCTCTAACCCGTCATCGTTTGTACGGGTGCCGTTGCTGGCAATAAAGACAGGGTCCAGGGCGGGGTCAGCAAGGATGGGGTTGCCAAGGACATCCATTCCGTTTTTTCCTTCTTTTGCCGGTGTTTTCTCGGCAAGGAAGGCACCTATGCTGACATAGGGAATTTCCCCCCGATCCCTGAAATCAATGGTGCCGTCTTCCTGTATTTTACCAGGGTTTGTAAAATCGTTTTCAAAATGAAACTTTATGGAACCGTTTTCACAGGATACAGGTTTTTCCCCCTTTGCGACTATCAGGCTTTTTCCTTCTGTTCTCAGGCGCAAAATCCCCTCTTCAATGGCTTTGTCTTCGACAATGCCAAAAATGATATTCTGTTCCTGCAGAAAGTCCATGAGGCTGGAAAGGGTGAGAATATCTGGTAAGTCCATTCCTTTTACTTTTTGAATCGATGCCGTTGTCAGATCTTTTGAAAATGAAAGTTCGATATATGCATTTAAAGAGGTGTCCGCATCTTGATTCAAGGCATTTGTTTTTTGAAGATCGGTGTCAATGGCGATGCCTGGCTGTGACGTCAGGGCGAGGGTTAAAATTTTTTGAACAAGATCTGAAGAGGCGTTACCGGGCGAATCCGTTGCATCATCATCATCAGCAACAGCAGCAGCAGCAGCAGTGCCAGTAGCGATAGCGCTTGTCGTCGCCACTGCTGTCTTGGATTCTTTTAAAATAAGGGCGTGTAAATCGAGGACAAATGGATTAAGATTTAGCTTTGATGCGCTTGCGTCAAACAGGGCTTTGATATAATCGCACAGTATCAAAAACTCACTCCCAAGGCCATCCGGTGTGACAGGAATATCGTTTTGCTCTATTCTTTTCCCAAGGGTGAAGTCTTTGTCCGGGGCCTTTTGTTTGAGCGCTTTTCTTAAAGTGGAGTTGTGCATTAATTTTTCCGCTTTTTTTTCAGCAATGAGTTTTTGACAGGCCTCATTCTTTTTTTTTAATTTCTGAGCAATTTTAAGCAGCTGCTGGTTTTGGTGGGTGGTGACCCGCTTTAATTGCTGGCGTTTCATGGACCGCCGAAACTGAACCAGGCAGTTTTTTGCCTGATTGAGAAGGTCTTCATCCTGGAATGGGTAAATGATGCAGGAATGAATCCCCCCCTTATTGATGGCCCGGATCACCATGTCCGGCTCGTCTGCTGGTACCATCAGCATTCGTTGGGTCATGGGGGAAATTGTCTTTGCATGCTTGTGTATGTCATCCCCTTCCATCTTTGGTAATTTGAAGCTTGCGATAAACAGGTCAAAGGGGGAGGATTTGGATTCTTCCAGCCGTAAAAGCGCCTGTTTTGAAACGGCTTCGCAATGAACATCAAACCCAACTTTAGTGAGGATGGCCCTGGCATGGTTGCTTATGGATTCATTGCTTTCGAGAATGAGGATTTTGGGTTTTTTGGTATCAGTCATCGGCCTGTCCAATATTACCGGAGGGTGGTGTGGATTTTCCTTTAAGCGGACGTGTCATCTCAAATCCGTTTCCCAGGGCCAGATCGTTAAAATCGTTGAACAATGCGGTTATTGTTTTTGAACACAGAGTATTTAGCATTTCCTGGCCTTGTTCACCAAGGGGGGCCAAAGTTGCCTGCAATTGTTCCATAATTTGGGCTGGCCCAAGAGCCTGATGGGAGGTCAATCCTTTGAGTTGTGCATCAATGGATTCGATTTGTGTATCAATGGAGATTCTTTCTTTGTCATGGGTTTTGGCTGTTTCCATGAGCTCACAGTTTAATTCATACAAGGTGGCATTTTGTTTTTTTGCAAGGGTAATGAGGGCTTTGTTTTCCAGAGACTGTTCATATTGTTCAATACCGGACCGTATGGCCACTAGTAGTTCATCATTGTCCCATGGTTTTGAGATATACCTCTGGACAGCGCCCTTGTTCACGGCATTGATGATGGTTTCCATTTGTGAATATCCGGTTATCAGAAAACGAATGGTTTCGGGATGGAGTGTTTTTGCATGCTCAAGGAATTGGGTGCCCTCCATTCCGGGCATTTTTTGGTCTGAAATAATTAGGGAAAATGGCTGGGGGGCTGATTTCAGAATCTCCAGAGCGGATTCACCACTGTTGGCATATACCGATTCAAGCTTCTCCATTTCAAGCAGCCGTCGAAGGGCCTTGCCAACCTGGGGTTCATCGTCCACCACCAGGACTTTGTGGGAATGGGCCGATGTCATTTGTTCACTCCCGGGGATGAGAGGAGATCCAGAAGGAGAAGGCAGATCGGTGTTTCAGAGAAATTTTCAGGCATGTTCCGGTCTTTTAGGTGTTTTTTTACTAACATTCCCGGCTCCAACTATCTATAAACCATTGCCATGGTGGTATAAAACAATGAAAATTACTATCTGTTTAGTCTAACTTTTATTATTTTGAAAAGCAATGATAATTCATTCCTATGGTTATATCCCCAAGGGAGAACTGTCTGTCTGGCCGTTCTGGCTTAGTTTATTTCATTTGCGGTTCTTAAGTTACTTGACAAGGTATGCACTGATTTATTAGGTATGACTCAAGTCTTCATTAGGGGTCCGTCAATCTATTATTAAGGAGTCTGTCCCATGGCCGATATCAGCGGTGATTGCCCATCTCTCACAAAAGAGGAAAAAGCAAGTTTTGTCGTTGACATGTTTACTCGAATTGTTGTTCATTACGGACTTTGGTTTGCAGAGGTTCGTCACCAGATGGGCATGGAAAAAGCTCTGAAAATTCTGGATACGGCAACTCAAAAAACGGTTGGCATTGGGTTGAAGCGGTTGGCAAAGGAATTGGGGTTTGAAATCGAAAACGGATTGCCAAAGGCATTGCTGGATATGGATGAAAATGCCATGGACCGTTTGATGAAAGCCGTGGCAAAAAACTGGCTGGTGAATGATGGGGTCTGGTTCCAGGCAGTGGAGTTTGAACATGGGATGAATGATGCCAAACGATGTAATGATTCCTGCTGGGCACAGTTTTCCCCCTATGAGGCTCATGCCATTAAGAAAATTTTAAATCTTGGAGAAGCGCCGGGGCTTGTCGGATTGAAAAAAGCCTTGAATTTCAGGATGTATTCCCTCATAAATACACAATCAATTGTTGACGAGGGAGCTGAAAGTTTTGTATTCCAGATGAATGAATGTCGGGTACAAAGGGCAAGGATAATGAAAAAACTGGATGATTATCCGTGCAAGTCTGCAGGCCTGGTAGAATATACATATTTTGCAACAGCAGTTGATCCACGGATTAAAACCCAATGTATCGGGTGTCCGCCGGATGACCATCCAGATGATTGGTTTTGTGCGTGGCGTTTTAGCCTGTAAAAAGAGGCGTTAGGTGCCAATAATAGTTTATAAGAATATAAGAATATAAGAATCGCTTAAATATAAAGGAAGGGATTGATCTATGGGAGTTACAGCAGACAAGATCCAGGAACTTAAGTTAAAGGAAGAAAAGATTTTAGGAATGGGGGGAGAAAAGGCACTTGCCAAACGCCGTGATAATGGAAAACTCAATGCCAGGGAACGGCTTGCTCTCCTGTTTGACAAGGGAAGTTTCAGGGAAGTGGATATGTTTGTCACACACCGGTGCACCAATTTTGGCATGGAAAGCAAAGAGATCCCTGCCGACGGGGTGATCACAGGCCACGGCAAGGTGGACGGCCGCATCGTTTTTGCCTATGCCCAGGATTTTACCGCCAGGGCCGGGTCCCTAGGAGAGATGCAGGCCAAAAAAATCTGCAAGGTGATGGACATGGCCTTAAAAACCGGGTCTCCCATCATCGGCATGAATGATTCCGGAGGGGCCAGAATTCAAGAAGGAATTGATGCCCTGTCCGGGTACGGGGAAATTTTTTTCCGTAACTCAGCAGCTTCCGGGGTGATTCCCCAGATTTCCGCCATCATGGGACCCACTGCTGGTGGGGCTGTTTATTCCCCTGCCATGACCGATTTTATTTTCATGGTCAAAGAATCCAGCTACATGTTTATCACAGGGCCCAATGTGATCAAGGCGGTGACAGGAGAAGAGATCTCCTTTGAGGATCTGGGCGGAGCCATGACCCACAACGAAAAATCCGGTGTGGCCCAGTTTGCCTGCGA
>CAXHYW010000106.1:0-8860 GCA_964021475.1 uncultured Desulfobacteraceae bacterium
ATTCTCCGGAGTGACTGGAGTTCAGACGTGTGCTCTTCCGATCTGGTTTTTTTGTACCACGCGAATGTTAAAAATAATAAGGCCGACATGGCGCCAGCAAGGAGAAGATATGCCCACCGACAAGCCCTGGTTTAACCATTATGAAAACGTTCCCCACTCATTGGAATATCCCCAAGTGACCATGTACGAAGCTTTATTAAAAACCGCTCTTCGGGTACCGGACAAAATTGCCTGGGATTTCATGGGCACCCTGTGCACCTATCGGGATTTTTCAACAGCCATTTCCCAATGCGCAGACGCTCTTTCAAGTCTGGGGCTTAAAAAAGGAGACACCATTACCATCTCCATGCCAACCTCTCCTGCGGGGGTTATCTGTTTTTATGCAGCCAACAAGTTAGGGGCTGTGGCCAGCATGATCCATCCTTTGTCCACGGAGAGTGAGATCCAGTTTTATTTAACTCTGTCCAACTCCACCATGGCCCTGACCCTGGATGCCTTTTCCGGCAAGTTTTTGGCCATCATGGAAAAAACCCCATGTAAACGGCTGATTCTGACCCGGATAGGAGATTATCTGTCCCCTGTCAAGCAATTGGGTTTCTGGCTGACCAAGGGAAGAAAAATTCCTAAAGTACCCCAAAACCCAAAAATTTCCTGGTGGCAAGAGTTGATGAAAGCCCGTTTTCCAAACCAGGACAAAGCCCCCATGGCCTCCCATGACACAGCGGTTATTTTATACAGCGGCGGCACCACGGGAAAACCCAAGGGAATCCTTCTGTCCAATATGAATTTTATTTCCCAGGGCATGATGGTGGCGGCCTGGGGAAACCTGGATGAAACCGATGCCATTTTGGCCATCCTGCCCATCTTCCATGGGTTTGGTCTGGGGGTCTGCGTCAATGCCGCATTTATGGGAGGAGCCAAAAGCATATTGGTTCCCCAGTTCACACCGGAAATTGTGGCCAAACTGATCCGAACCAAAAAACCCAGTTTTATCATCGGTATTCCTACACTCTATGCCGCCCTGAACAAAAATAAAGATTTCCAGCAATCAGACCTTGCCTGCCTCAAAGCTGCATTTTGCGGGGCTGACACCCTGCCCGGTGTTGTAAAAAAAGATTTTGAAGCTATTGTCCGATTCAGGGGCGGCAATGTAAAACTATTGGAGGGATACGGCCTTACTGAAGCGGTTACTGCCGTCATGGCCATGCCCTTGAACACCTATCGTAAGGACAGCATAGGGGTTCCCTTTCCAGACATGGATGCGAAGATCGTTTTGGACAATACCCTTGAAGAAGCGCCTTTCGGGGAAGACGGGGAAATCTGTCTGAGTGGCCCTGCTGTCATGAAAGGATATTTAAACCAGAAAGAAGAAACCGACAAAACCCTGATAATCCATGGAGATGGTAAAACCTGGCTCCACACCGGGGATATTGCAAGCCAGGATAAGAATGGGTTCTTTTATTTTAAACTGCGCCAGAAACGGATGATCAAATCATCGGGCATGAATGTTTATCCGGCCCAGGTGGAAGATATCCTCTACCAGCACCCCTATGTGGCCGAAGCCTGTGTGATCGGAGTGCCGGACAAAGAACAGGTTGAACGGGTCAAGGCTTTTGTGGTACTCAAGAAAGAGGCAGTACCCCCCGGAACGTTACCCGATAGGGCCATGGAAAAGGAGCTCATTGATCTGTGCCGCAAACATTTGATCAAATGGAGCTGTCCCCGATCCATTGAATTCAGGGAAACCCTTCCCACCACCCTGGTGGGCAAGGTTGCCTTTAAAATACTGGAAGACCAGGAATTAGCAAGTTTACGCCAACAAGGCGAATACACAGGAGACCTTTAACGATGAAAGAAATCATCCCCTTCCACACGGCCGTTAATGATCCGGCAGCACTTGCCCAAAACATCAAAGAAAAATCCGGAAAGGTCATCGGTTACATGTGTTCCTATGCCCCGGAAGAGCTGATCCACGCCGCAGGTTTTCATCCCATGCGCCTGTTTTCCTCCAAAGCCGACATCGTCCTTGCCGAAAACCATCTCCAGGCCTATTGCTGTTCTTTGGTCCGGGGGGTTTTGGAGGACAGCCTGGCGGGCCGGTTGGATTATTTAGACGGAACCGTTTTCCCCCATACCTGTGATTCCATCCAGCGATTAAGTGATATCTGGAGGCTCAACACAGATTATAGTTTTTTTGCCGATGTGGTCATGCCAGCCAAACTCAACACCGCAAGTGCAAGGGCATATATAACCGATGTGCTTAAAAAATTTAAAACCGATCTTGAAACGGCCATCGGCCATGAAATTACCCCGGCAGATCTTTCAGCCTCCATTGTTTTGTTCAACCGAATTCGACAAAGCCTGACAAGAATCTATGAACTTAAAAGCAACTACCCCTCCATTATCAATGGAACCGATCTGTTTGCCATTGTCAAAGGTGCCATGATCATGGACAGACAAGCACTTGCCGACCAGCTTGACACCATTGTTAAGCTTCTGGAAACAAAATCCCCCGGGCCTTCTGTGGCCAAACGAATCATCCTTTCCGGCTCCATCTGCGACATGCCCGATATCTACACTCTCATTGAAGCCTCGGGCGGCACGGTGGTGGCAGACGATCTATGCACGGGAAACCGGTGGTTTGAAGGACAAATGGATGAAAATATCGATCCACTGGAAGCCTTGACCGCAAGGTATGCAGATAGAGCGGTATGTCCGGCCAAACACTCGGGCAATTCCACCCGGGGGGATAATCTTTTGGCTCTTGCCAATACCCACAAGGCCGACGGGGTGATCTTTGCGGTTCTCAAATTTTGTGATCCCCATGCCTTTGACTATCCCTATATGAAGCAAATTTTAGACAAGGCTTTCATTAAAAGCCTTCATCTGGAATTGGATGACCAGCAGCAGGGATTGGGACAGCTTTCCACCCGCCTTGAAACCTTTATACACATGATTTAAGGAAATATTCCATGACAGATACAAATAAAAAAGCAGACAAGGACCCGCGAAAGATAAGATCTGCAAAAAAAATGCGGGAGATCATGACCACCTATTACATGGAAGCCATGACGGCCAGGGAAAACAACAAAAAAATCGCCTGGATCACCTCGGGGGGACCTGTGGAACCCCTAATTGCCATGGACATCATTCCGGTGTATCCGGAAAATCACGGTGCCATGATCGGGGCCTCCAAAATGGGGGAAGATCTCTGCGTAAAAGCGGAAGAGATGGGGTATAGTTCCGATCTTTGCTCCTATGCCAGGGCAGATATTTCCTGCGCCCAGGTCAACGGCGGTCCCATCGGTGGCCTTCCCCGTCCTGACATGCTGATTTGCTGTAACAATATCTGCGGCACGGTGCTCAAATGGTATGAAGTCCAGGCCCGACATTTTAATGTTCCTTTGTTCATCCTGGACACCCCGGTCTGCCACACCGGATATTCCCCGGAAATCGCCGCCTATGTCCGGCGCCAGATCGACGAATACATTGTTTTCCTTGAAACGGTCACAGGCAAACCCTTTGACCATGATAAAATGGTGGAGGTGGGCCATCTCGCCCTCCAGGGCCAGAAACTCTGGCAAAGGGTTCTGAAGACCACCACCCACAAGCCCTCCCCCATGAGTGCCTTTGACGCCTTTTTCTTTCTGGCCCTCATCGTCACCCTCAGGGGAACACAGATCGCCGTGGATTTTTATGAGGAGCTGATCCTGGAAATGGAAGAACGGGTCCAAGAGGGCATCAGCATTGTGCCCCAGGAACGATACCGGCTGCTCTGGGACAATCTGCCAGTCTGGCCCCAGCTCAAATGGCTGTCCAAAAAATTTTCAGATCACAATGCCTGCCTGGTGGCAGATACCTATACCTCGGCCTGGTGCTCGGCCATTCAATATATTGATGAAAATAAATTTTTAGATTCCATGGCAGAGGCCTATACCCGAATCTATCTGAACATTGGCGTGGACCAAATGGCAGACCAGGTTCTTGACATGATCCGCCTTTATGATGTGGACGGGTTGGTCATGCACTCCAATCGATCCTGTAAACCTTACTCCTTTGGGCAGATGGACATCATGAAAATTGTTCGGGAAAAAGCAGGTATTCCCGTGCTAATGCTGGAGGCCGACATGTTGGATCCCAGAAGTTTTTCCCTTTCCCAGGCCGACACCCGAATTGACGCCTTCATGGAAATCATCAAACAAAAAGGATAAAAAAAAGGTAAAAAACAATGAATTTTGATCTGAAAGATAAAATAGCCCTGGTTACCGGTGGCAGTCGCGGCATTGGGTTTGAAATTGCCAGAAGCCTTTTAAATGAGGGGGCAAGGGTCATTCTTTGCAGCCGCAAACAACAAGGTTTGGAAGAGGCAGCAAAAGCCCTTGGAAACCCAGATAAACTGACAATCCTTCCCGCCCACATCGGCAAACCCGACCAGGTGGAGGCCTTGTTTACCACAATTGTTGAAAAATTCACCCACCTGGATATTCTGATCAACAATGTGGGGATGAATTTGATCACCCCGGGCATTGCCGGTCTTGATCCGGGGCTCTGGCAAAAAATAATGGATACCAATCTTTCCGGCACCTTCCTGGTTAGCCGGAAAGCCGCCCTCATGATGCGGGCCAAAGGATCTGGTAAAATTGTCAGCCTGTCCTCCATTGCCGGCAGAAAAGCCACACCGGGCATGGGCATCTACGGGATTGCCAAGGCCGGAATTGAAATGATGACAAAAGTGATGGCCGCAGAGCTAGCTCTTTTCAATGTCCAGGTCAATTGTGTGGCACCGGGCATGGTAAGGACCGATTTTTCAAAACCCTTCTGGGACAACAAAGAACTCTTGGATCATGTGACCACATCCATTCCCATGGGAAGGATCGCGGGAATTGACGATGTGGTCAACCCCGTGCTTTTCCTGGCATCCAAGGGATCTTCCTATATCACAGGTCAAACCCTGGTCGTGGACGGAGGTGCCACTGCCATATGATTTATGCAGGCATCGACATCGGCTCCATCACGGCCAAGGCCGCCCTTATAAAGGATAATAAATTACTTAGCAGTCTTGTCATCCCCACGGGGTACAATCCGAAGACTGCCGGGAAAAAGGTTTTTTCAGACCTGTTGGCCCAAACCCATATCGCCCATCAGGATGTCACGGCCATTGTGGCCACAGGATATGGCCGGAACAGTGTGGATTTTGCCAATAAGCCCATGACGGAAATTATCTGCCACGGGGTGGGTGCCCATTTTTTAAACCCCAAAATCCGTGGTATTATTGATGTGGGGGGCCAGGATAGCAAGGCCATTGCCCTGGATACTAACGGGCAGGTGGAAAACTTTGCCATGAATGACAAATGCGCCGCAGGCACAGGTAGGTTTCTGGAAGTGATGGCCAAGGCCCTGGAGGTTGAATTAAATGACCTGGGAACCCTGGGTTTAACTTCCAATGCCCCTTCTAAAATTTCCAGCATCTGCACGGTATTTGCCGAATCAGAAGTTATCTCCATGATCGCCGGAGAACAGAATAGAGAAGACATCATTGCTGGCATCCATGAATCCACCGCCGCGCGGGTGGCAGGACTTGCGGCCAAGGTAGCCTTGCAATCCCCTGTGATCATGACCGGAGGGGTCGCTAAAAACCAGGGAATGGTCAAGGCCCTTGAAAAAAGACTGGGCATTAAGATTTTGGTGGGAGATTTTCCCCAGGAAAACGGGGCCATTGGCGCCGCTGTCCTGGCATCCCGGATTAAATTTTAGAGGTAAAACAGGGCCCAAAGTCCAACGTAACCTCAGCCTGGTCCAGTTCAATTTTGTCCAAAGCCATGGACATGTGGCTGGGATAGGGGCTTTGTTTTACAATTGTGATCAATTCTTTGATGTACTCAGGATTCGGGATCAACATACTCACTTCCTAACAGCTCCTATATATTATTTGTTTTTTCAAGGTCCTCTTATCCCTGGGGACCTACGCCATGAATGAGGAAAGATCCGGCATTATGGTTTTGCTTTCATTCGCTCCACTAGTGCAGAAACTGGCTCCCCATTGGGTGCGGTTGCACTTGGGTTCACTTCCACCAATTCTTCCCAGGCCTTTATACCACCTGCAAGATCATCCATATCATTCATCAGCACCACCCCCTTGTTGAACCGGGCAGTTTCAAAGACAGGATCGGCGGCAATGGCCAATTCAAAGGTTTCAATCGCCTTTTTAGGATTTTTATTCCGGCGGTACATCACACCCAGATCTGTCAGAACATTGGGATCATCGGGTTTTAAGGACAACGATTTCCCATAGGCCTCAATGGCATCAGAGAACCTATTTGAATCAAAAAACAGATTCCCCAATTGGGTCCAGGCATCCACATTTTCCGGATTTTCCTTGATAAATTGTTCCAGTTTTAAAATTCTGGAACCCATTTGGGCAGACGCTTCCTGGGATTCGGAATCCTTAACATCTGCCGTTTGCTGAACCCCAGGTGTTTGTCCGGCCAGCTTGAAAGAGGCATACATGGCCCCCACCATAAATCCCAGTGTAATTGATACCAGAATCGCTAGGTAAAGCGTTTGTTTTTGAACCATGCCGGTTATGTCCTTTTCTTTGTTTTTTCCCATCGTTCCCCGCTATTAAAAAAAAATTTATAATCCATGAATTATAATCACTCCATTTGCCAGGGCAATGGTCTTAAAGCGTTTTTCAAAAAAATTTAATTCGGATTTCTTTTTTTTCCACGGATCAACCAGATCTGACAATTAATGATTCGGAATACTAAACAGATTTATTTCCAGCCTCCTTATTCAAGAAGGTGCTGTATGGTTGATACAAGTTTATTCTGCCCAACAGGTTTGATCAGAGTGGCTGTTGCTCCATTTGATTCAGGGTTGCGATTACTTTCTCTGCTGTAGCCGGTACATAGAACACAAGGTATCCCTGGACGGATATCCTGTATTTTTTTTATCAATCGGTCTCCGTTCATTTTTGGCATTGTCAAATCAGTTATGACAGCATCAAAATCATTTGCATTTTTAGAAAAAATAAGAAGGGCTTCTTCTGGATCGCTTGCTGTGGTAACAGTATAACCATATCCTTCTAAAAATCTTTTGCTCAGTTTTATTATGGGTTCTTCATCATCCACAACCAATATATGGCCTTTTCCTTTAACTAATTCAGTTTTTATCTCACTTGAAGACGACTTTTTTTTATTTGTTACTGGGAAAAAAATCTTAAATGTCGTGCCCTGATTGATCTGGCTTTCTACTTTGATTACTCCTTTTGCATCTTTAACAATACCTTGAACCAGTGCCAACCCCATGCCGGTTCCTTCTTCAATGTTTTTAGTTGTAAAATACGGTTCAAATATGCGATCAAGAATGGCATCAGGAATTCCTGACCCTGTATCTGATACGGTCAGTTCAATAAATTCACCCGGCGTAATGCCATCTAAAAATTGGGTCTGAGAATGATCAACTACTATATCTTTAAGGGTGATTTCCAGTACGCCTCCTTCAGAGTTCATAGCGTGACTGGCATTTGTACAAAGGTTCATTACAACCTGATGAATCTGGGTTGCATTTGCCATTACCAAGGATTTGCTTTGTATATTGTCTCTGATGTCAATATTTGCCGGTATACTCGATCGTATAAATTTAAGCACTTCTTTGACAATTAAATCCAACCGGATCGACATCAACACTTCTTCCGATTTTCTGGCAAATGTCAAAATCTGCCTGACCAGTTCTTTTGCTCTCAACCCTGACTTATACACCTCCTGGAGATCTTCTTCTGTTTTTGTTCCTTTTTTAACATCCATCATAATAAGCTGTGTAAAGCCGAGCAGGCTTGTGAGAATGTTGTTAAAATCATGGGCAATGCCCCCGGCTAATGTTCCGATGGCTTCCATTTTTTGGGTATGTCGAAGTTGATTTTCAAGGGTTTTACGTTTTTTCTCCTGTTTGTCTCTTAGTAATCTTGCATTCAACAAGGGCGCAAGATGACTTGCTATGGACGCCATTAACCGGACATCGCTTTGTCCAAAATCGCCTATTTCCTTGTTGCCTACCAGCAGATTACCGATCGCTCTACCATCATAAATAATAGGAACAATCAATGCGCCTGTTATCTTAATATGGCCTTCCGGCACCAGAAAGGGTTCATTGAAAAACAAAATTTTCATCTCGTTGATAGCTCTGCCCCAGCTATGGGGCCATGATTTGCGACGAAATATGATATCTTTGTCCGGTATTTTGCCCGCTTCCCATACATTTTCTGTTAAGGAGGGGCATACCATGTCACCATCCTCGTTAATATATCCTAAAATGCCATGTTTACTTTTTAAGGCGTTTAAAAAAATCTGTGAAATATTTCTGAACAATTCATCACCGGGCGAGGTTGTGAAGGCCTGAGATATCTGATTCTTGATGGCTAGTTCATTCTCAGAGCGCCGCAATGCTTTTTCAATATGTTTTCTTTCTTCAATCTCTTTTTGCAATTGAACATTGGATTTTAAGAGTTCTGCTGTTCTTTCTTTTACCCTTGTTTCTAATTCATCCTTTGTTTGCTCAAGTTCCTGATTTACCTTTTCAAAATCACGATTTTTTTGAATTGCTGCTTCATAGGTGGAAAGCAGAAGGTCTATCATTTGAACTCGTTCGTTGGACAAAAAATATCTTTTATCCCGGAAATAAATTTCAATCCCCGCCTGGGAGGAAACATTTTGTCTTAATTCCCTGTTTATAAGAATGTACCTGATTCGGGACAGAAGAAATCTTTTTTCAAAGGGTTTGACGATGAAATTATTTGCCCCGCAGACTAGACCATTAATAACGTCCTCCGGATTGGAAAGGCTTGTCAGAAGTATCACGGGTA
>CAXHYW010000107.1:0-8750 GCA_964021475.1 uncultured Desulfobacteraceae bacterium
GCATAGTCAACCGTGGACGGGACATTAACAACACTTGAGATATTTGCCCCGCAATGGCAGACAAACACACCGATCCTGGGTTCTTCTCCAGAAACATCCCGCTCTATCGGGTAGGTTCTTTCCCTGGCAAGATTGCCCCGGCGATAGTCAAGCAGTTCTCCGATCTGGGCACTGGCACCGCTTGCAGAAAAAACCGATTCAGGAATATCTGTGGGACCCTGGAACGCACCGGAAACAAAAATGCCTGGCCGGTTGGTTTGAATCGGATTGGTGGAATCTGTTTTACAAAATCCGTGGGCATTCAGATCGATGCCGAATTTTTCTGAAATCTCCTTGTAGGCCTTGGGGGGATTTAATCCCACCGAAAGCACCACCATGTCAAATTCTTCACGCTTAACCCCATCATCGGCTGTGGCATACCTGACAATAACACCCTTGTTGTCCGGCAGCTCTTTTTCAATGGAGGCATAGCTTCTGATAAACGCAACTCCGGGTAAGTTTTCCGTCCGCTGGAAGTATCTTTCAAAATCCTTTCCAAAGGACCTAATATCGTTGTGAAATATGGTACATTCGGCATCTTCGTAATGATGTTTTGTAAGAATCACCTGTTTTTGGGTATAGGTGCAGCAGACACCGGAACAATAGCTGTTATCTCCTTCGGTCACCCTTCTTGAACCCACACATTGAATCCAGGCTATTTTTTTGGGATGTTTTTTATCCGAAGCCCGCAAGACCTCTCCTTCATAGGGACCTGTGGAGGAAAGAAGCCGTTCATAGTCCATACTGGTGACCACATTTTCCATGGTGTTATAACCATACTCATCCTTCACCGAAGGATCAAAAGGCGTAATACCAGAAGACAGAATGATGGCCCCGACATTTATCTGGGTTTTCTTGGGAGTTTGCCTGAAATCAATGGCCCCGGCCTGGCAGACACCGCTGCAGATATCACATTTGTCCTCTTTCAGCCGAAGGCAACTGTCATCAATATAGGCCACCAGGGGAATTGCCTGGGAAAAAAAGACGTGGACCGCCTTGTTGTCTGAAATATCTTGGTTAAATTCGTCCGGGTATGTTACCGGACAATAGGTCACACAGGTGGTACACCCCGTGCATTTGTCCTCAATGATATATCGAGGGCGGGTTTTAAGGCCTACCTGGAAATCACCTTTTTCCCCCTCCACCGTTTCTACTTCACTAAATGTTAAAATCTCAATGTTCGGATGCCGGCCGACCTCGACCAGTTTAGGAGAGAGAATTCACATGGAGCAATCATTGGTGGGAAAGGTCTTATCCAGCTGGGCCATATGGCCGCCGATACTGGGTCCTTTTTCCACCATATACACTTTGAAACCCGCAGTGGCAAGGTCAAGAGAGGCTTGAATACCACTAACCCCTCCGCCAACGACCATAACGTCTCCAAAGTTTTTGTTGCCCATATCCATGGAAACAAGACTATCAGAAAACTCTAGTACTTCTTTTGGCAATACGTCATTTCCCACGTTCTCTTCTCCTCATCATATATTTGCGGTCTGCTCTGTCTGGGCCAGACCCCTTAGGCTCACTTTAAATCAATCGTCCAGGACATATCCTTATAAAAAATCCTTATAAAAGACCTTTATAAGAGTTCACTGATAATTTCCGTGATGTCTTTGACTTCCATCACCTCTTCAAAGGAAAGGTTCAACCGGCTTTCCTCAAAGTTGGTGATACAATATGGGCAGGATGTCGCAAGAACTTGTGCTCCCACCTCATTGGCCTGGCGCAACCGGATGTCGGAAAACCGTTCTTCCTTGGGGGTGTCCATCCAGATCCGCCCCCCGCCCCCGCCGCAACACAGACTGTTTTTGCCATGATCTTCCATCTCAACCAATTCCAATCCGGGGATTTTGGTTAACACCTCCCGGGGTTCATCATAGATCCCGTTGTGGCGCCCCAGGTAGCAGGGATCATGGTAGGTGACCCGTTTGGGAAACTCTCCTTTGAGTTCAAGCCGCCCGTCAGCCATCAATTCCAATAAATATTGGTTGATATGAACCACCTCAAAGTTGACCATGAACTCGGGGTATTCGTTTTTAAAGGTATGATAGCAATGGGGGGAAGAGACAATAATCTTTTTTACCCCATTATCGATAAAAGTTTTAATGTTTTCCTTTGCAAGAGTTTTAAAAACTTCCTCGCTGCCGGTCTTTCGGATGCTTTCTCCGCAACAGCTTTCCTTGTTCCCCAGGATGCCAAACTCTACACCTGCTTTTTTAAGAATATTGGCCGTGGCAGTAGCCACTTTTTTCATTCTGGGATCATAGCTTAAATAACACCCCACAAAATATAGCGCCTCCATGCCTTCGGCATAGGGTTTTATGGACAACTCCTTTGCCCAGTCAGCACGTTTTTGCCGATCTCCCTGCAAAGGGTTGCCTTCGGAAATCAGGCTGGCTCTCGCCGTCCGGGCCGATTTAACTGAAGGAGGAAAAAGTTCATATTCCGTTGCTACCCGCCGCAGGGCAACAGCCATGTCAATCTGCTTGACCCCTCTTGGGCATTGCGCCGGGCAGATTCCGCAGGTAGTACAGCGCCAGATATCTTCACCTTCTACTTCACTTAAACCAAAGGCGGCCTCCCTAATTAACTTGCGCATGCTAAAGGTTCTCACCTTATTCCAGGGGCAAACTGTATCACACAATCCGCATTGAAAGCATAGCTTAAAGACGTCTCCGCCAGCCTCATTTATCTCGTCTATCACTTCTAGGAAGGGGGCTATAGTTTCCACTGTCTGTCCTTTTTTACTTTATTGGTTTGACTTTAATGGGATGGCCTTCTAATCTTTCTCGTTCATCCGGGCAAGGGCATCCATTATCTTGTCCATGCCAAACTTATCTGCCAATGATTCTAAGCCGATATCCAAGTCTTCCTGCTCAACTGATGCCTCCTGGTCGTCAACTTCTTCTTCTCTTTCTTCCAGAATCAATGCATCATGCATGCACCACTTTACACACAAAGGCTCCTCTTCGCCTTCGCACATATCGCATTTGAGAGGCAATCCGGAATCGGGTTCCTTGAACTCGTCTCTGGAGGGGCAGGATGCCCTGCAAAAGGCACATTCGTCATATTCCTTCCCGTCAATTAAGTATTTATCCCTGCCAGCACATTCGGAAACCGTATATTCTCCCGCATAAACAGGCACATACAGATCCCTTAAAGGCTCCCGGATGATCCGGATGCGGGAACGGGCAGGATTATTACTGCTATACTTGGGCACCGCATGGAAGGCAGAGCAGATCATCTCACAGGCCCTGCACCCATTGCATTTATCAACATCGATCCGAATTGTTTTTATTATTTTCTTTTCTTTTTCTGTTGTATTACCAGTCAAGGTTGCTTCCCTCCACTCTAATGGGTCCATTCAAATGGGTATTAATCTAATGGGTCTTGTTTTTATGCTGCCGTCTATTTACCCTCTTCGTCCGCTTTCAGTATCCCTCTTTCCAGGAAGTCGTCCGCAACATAACCCAGGCCCAGTTCGTCCAGGGATTCCTTGGTGGGAATGCCGTCCTCGTTCCATCCCTTGAATTTGTAATAGGTATCCAGCAACTCTTCTTCAAGTTCAGGGAACCTCTTTTTCCAATGATCCTCGGGGGGCCTTTCATCTTTTCGTCTCATGCCCCTTCTGGTATTGAAGGCACGAATAAGCGTCCTGTAACGCTTGGCAGCCAGGGAGAGGGATTCTTCATCCATCTCAATTCCGGCCCCGGCGGATATGAATTTGGGATAATTGTGGATATGATAAGGCGGCTTTAACGGAAAGGAGGAAAGCCCGGCACACTGACCAAGGGCATCGTCAATGTAATGCATCCGCTCCATCCAGTCAACAATTTCACAACACATATCAACCGTGGGATAATAGGGCATGGATTTTTCTCCACGGGGTTCCCAGTCCAGAAAATACTGCTTGAACTTTTCATCCGGCACATGGATCCAGTCTTTGACAAAGGCTTCCCTATGCTCCAGCTTGGGATAAGGGGCTTGTGGGAACTGTCCTTCAATCTGGGTAATGTTCATCTTTTCACCGGTACAATACATGAGAAAATAGATGGGATTCAGCATGGACAGCTTGAGGGGCAACTGCTCGTGTTTCTTGATATTATTATGGGCAAAGGCCTCAGCTCCTTTGCCGATCTTCTTGGCAGCCCAATAGGTTCCTTCTGCCAGTACGTCCCCGATGCCTTCACGGTTCACAATCATGTCCAACAGGTAATAAAATTTACCTTCATTGTCTTCGGGCAATCCCGGAAAGTCATCTGGACTTAGGATTCCCTCTTCCAGAAGTTCCAGGGCAAAGGCCATGACCTGGGGAGCAGAAAATCCGTCCAGTCCATATTCAGTGGCCTTTTGAGCGATTCTCAACCCAAAATCAAGGTCTGAAAAAGCCCCCATTGTATAGGTGAGTTTGGTAAAGCATTTCATCATATAGGTGGGAAGTCCCGGCATGGAAATGGTGGCCCCGCATGTCATGGGACAATTGTAGCAGGAGATCAATCGGGTCCTTGCTTTTTCCATTGTTGTAAGCCAGTCATTTGCAACCTCATCGGTCCAGAACCCTTTTCGCCGGGTTCTCGAATTGCCCCACATAAAATTTTCCGTATGCCATTTCTCATCATGGACTTTCATCTCCTGGGGAGAACCAAGACCTGCTAATATGGGCATGACACCGGGAATGGGATTGTCATTGCGATCTTTTATATATTCCATGACTTCGTTGCAAAGTTCCATGTATTCCAGGGGCTTTGCGATATTAATATCCTTTGTACCCCGGACAACGATGGCCTTCACCCCTTTGTCTCCCATGACAGCGCCGATGCCGCCCCGACTGGCAGAGGATCTGCCCTGTTCGATGGATGCATAAAAAACTCTGTTTTCACCGGCCTTGCCAATGGCAGCCACCTGGGCCTTGGGCTGGTTCAACTCTTTGCGTATGATTTCAGCGGTTTCAATGGAGCCCTTTCCCTTTAAATGGGAGGCATCCCTTAATTCCACCTTGTCATTGTTTATGTACAGATAAACCAAGCGCTCAGATTTGCCCCGAAAAACCACCTTATCAAGTCCTGCATATTTCAACTCCGGTGCAAAAAAACCGCCCATCATGGAAAATGCCATTAATTTAGTCTGGGGAGATATGGTGGAAACAATGGTACGGTTACAACCAACAGCGGGTGTCCCGCACAAAAGACCCGCTGCAAAAATCAATAAATTCTCAGGAGAAAAGGCGTCCGCCTCGGGGGGAACCCTGTCCCATAGGAGTTTAGCATTGGTACCCAAACCGCCCAGATAGAGTTCGGTATCTTTCGGGTCGGTTGCGACCTTCTCAATATTTCCCCGGGTTAAATCAATTTCCAAGTTAAACCCTGTTTCTGCGTACCTCATTTTTTTCCCCTTCTATATTACCTGAATGCTGACTGAATTTTCCCATCAAACGATTGCCACAAATCAGGTCTGTTAAAGCTGCATACCGTATATGCCCCCCTTTCAGACACCCGGCACGATGTTGCCATACACAATGTAACTATATATAAGCTACATAATAACTACGTGTCAAGGAGAAATTGCCTTTTTTAGAAAATGAAATCCCCTTTATTTACCCGCCTAATATGGGAACAAATAGGGAAGCAGACAATTATGCTCCAGACAACAGACTTAAAACTTAAGGATTGCGCTTTCCATAAGCGTTCACCCTCAAAAAATTTTATGGTTCAAACCCCCAAAACCTAGGTTTGAACCATAAATTATCTTACTTAATCTATCACTTAATTTTCGATAGTTATTTGCTGTTTGTGTCTTATCTCCTGGGTTTTATCCCCAGGGTTTTATCTCAGGGATTTTATTCCCTGGGTTTTCCCATGACACTTTCAAACATCTCGTCATCCCACTTTTGGGAATCCGCCACATTTTGACGGAATTTGATAAAATCAACGGTATCCTGACCTGTGATTTTCTTGGTATTAAATGCACCAAACCCTAGGAATGCTTCACCACCCATATTTGCCGCCAGCCAATGTCTGTGATCATTTTTCATGGTATCCCAGAAAAATTTCTTTTTCTGACGGATACCGTCAATGGATTTGATCAGGCAACCCGGGAAAAGATTTGCAAACCTCCAGATCACAGTGTTGACTTCCTTGTCAAGCAATTCAAAATCCGCATCGGCCTGGTGCTGTTTGAGCAGGGCTCTCCCGTCTTTAAGGGCCTGTCCGGATTTGGATTCGCCGTAGACGATCTCACCGTCTTCCAAGTATTTATCCGTAATAATGGTGGGGTTTCTCACCCATTCACCGTCAATTTTCAGGACGGGAACCACCTTGGAGATCATGCCCTTGGTTTTCATCTTATAGGAAGACCACATTTCACAGGATACACAGTTCCACATGGCATCTTCTGCAGTCAAAAACCAGGGCAGAAAATCCGTAGAACCACCAGCAGGGGCGGACCCGTGTTTGGGTCCTGCCTGACCGAAGATGGCAAGATCAGAGGACACTGTAATATCACAGGCAAGCCCTATTTCCTGACCGCCGGCAACCCGCATGCCGTTCACCCGGCAAATAACCGGTTTTTTGCAGGCAAGAATGGAGTCCACCATGTGGTTAAAAAGATCTATGTACTGACCATATTCATCACATCTTTTTGAATAAAACTCAGAATATTCCTTGGTATTTCCGCCGGTACAAAAGGCATAGGGTCCGACGCCTGTGAACACAACGGCCACGACACTTCTGTCCAGAGATGCATTTTCAAAACCGGCAATCACACCTTTAACCATATCCGTGGTATAAGAATTATACTGTTTGGGATTGTTCAAGGTAATCCAGGCTACAAATAACTTTGGTGTCACATTTCCATCGGGGTCCGTCAATGGTTTTTTTTCATACATAACACAAGGCGCTTCGGTTCCCCAATGGGGGTTTCTATGCAATGCATGGTCCTTGACTTCGTTATCTCTTGGCATCCACTCAAGACTCATCTTAAATCTCCTTTATTCATTAATAACCAACAATAATTAAAACCGCATATTTCCCATTTATTCTCAGTTTGACAAATTTTTTCGCCTAACCGATATATCCGCCATCCACACCCAGAATCTGGCCGGTGATATAAGAGGCATCATCCGAAGCCAAAAACAAAAATGCAGGGGCAATTTCTTCGGGCTCCGCAAACCTTCCCAATTGAATTCTGCCTTCATAAATTTTTCGAAGCTTCTCATCGGACTGAAGTTTGCCCGTCATTTCTGTCTTTGTAATGCCGGGACAGACCACATTTACATTGACACCGTAACGGCCAAGCTCCCGGGAAGCTGATTTTGTAAATCCAATGATACCTGCCTTTGCAGCGGCATAATTGATCTGGCCTACGGTCCCGAAAATACCGGCGGTTGAAATCACATTAATAATCTTGCCATATTTTTGTTCTTTCATGTAAGCGCCCGCCGCCTGGGTGGTATTAAAGGCAGCTTTCAAATTGACATCCATCACCAGATCCCAATCTTCTTCCTTCATTTTAAGCAGCATGGAAGGTCTGGAAATTCCGGCATTGTTCACCAGAATATCAACCCCGCCCAAGCGTTTCACACATTCATGGACCATATCCTGTGCACTTTTATAATCGGCTACATTGGCGGCAACCGCAATGGCTTTGCGCCCCAATTTTTCGATCTCGGCCACGGTCTGTTTTGCCGCATCGTCAACCACAAGATCATTCACCAGGATATCTGCCCCCTGCTTTGCAAACATCAGGGCCACGGCCCGACCGATTCCCCGGCTTGCCCCGGTAATAATGGCTTTCTTTCCTTCTAACTTCATCTTTGTTTCCCTTTGGTTATTTTAAAAATCAGGCACCAATACGATTCTCTGATCCGGTGATTTTTTATGGGCCTCGTCAAAACTTTCTACTATGGTTGACATGGGCCGGGTCTGGACAAATTCTTCGAAATTAATTTTTTTGCTGGTGATCATATTCAGCACCGATGGATAGTATTCGGGCAAACATCCCCAGGAACCTATGAGCTCTGCATCAAATGCCATGAGTCTTGAAATGGAATACTCCACCTTGTGGGGACCAAATCCCACCACCACCATTTTCCCGGTAAAGCTTAACAATGCAAGGCCAAGTTCCTGGCCGGGTTTGCTTCCGGAAACTTCAAATATTTTCCAGCCGGTTGAGGGCAGCCCATTTTCTTTTCTATATGCTTTGAGTTCCCCGGAGATATCCCTGGGCGTTTTGCCCATGGAATTAACCCCAAGATCGGCCCCATTTTTTAACATGGTGTCTAAGCGTTCCTGGTTGATATCTATGGCAACCACGGTGGCAGCCCCCAGGGCCTTAAGAACTTGCACCATATATTGCCCTACCCCGCCAACCCCAATGACAATGGTATTATCCCCCACTTGAACATCGGCACGTTTGGCGGCCTGGAAGGGTGTTGTCGCGGCATCTGCCACAACGGCCAATTTTTCCAAAGGGATACCCCCACGATTTTTGACCTCACAAAGATCAATGGCAGGCACCGGAATATGGCTTGAAAACCCGCCGTAAATCCCCATGCTGTTACCCGGCATTTTCTGTGCAAGACACCGATTTCCCCTTCCGGTCTTGCAAAGATAACATTTCCGGCAGGGCATAACCGCAGGGATGATCACTTCTTTGCCCTTCCAGGATTGGGCATCATCGGCTGCGTCCACAACAATACCGGAAATTTCATGACC
>CAXHYW010000108.1:0-8746 GCA_964021475.1 uncultured Desulfobacteraceae bacterium
CTCTTCAATCTCTTCGAGCGCTTCGATTTCCTCAATCTCTTCATCGTCATCCAGTAGACCTTCCTCGGAAATTTTGTTGAGGATTTTTTTCATCTCTTTGATGATGTCTATGGTTTCATTGTTTGTGTTTTCCATTTGAAGAGTTTCAAGGAATTCGGCTACGGTTTTGAGTATTCCGGTGGCTTGTTCCAGGTCGATATCGCCGGTTTTTACCGCATCAGTGAAGCTGCTTAATAGGTCGCTTTTCGCCTCTTCTGTCATGTCAAAGATATTGGCATCGATGATAATGATATTGTCCGGATTCTTATCTTTTTTTGACAGTTTTTTTAGATCTGCGTTGATGGAGGATTTAAGACTGGAAAAATTTCTTCTTTTGGATCTGATTTTGGATACATCATCCCCTACATCCCAGATTTTTTTTATCAGTGCATCTGTGTTAATCTGGGTGAGGGTTTGAATTGAATCTTCGGAATCATAAAATGATCGAATGGCTGAAATTGCTTTTTGCTTTACTGAACCGGGTCTGTATTTCAGATTTTCAATTGCCTGTTCAATTCCGTCAAGGGAAATGGATATCTTGCCCAAGGATGATATCTCCTGTTTGCAATGGTTTAATTGGTCATGCATTATGATATATCTATTTGATTATTTCAACCGGGTGGGGGGATATTTTTAATATTTGCCTAGGCTTAAAAATGATTAAAACGATAGTAAATGCGTTTTTCAAACTAATGGGGATTGATATTTTTCAAAATAATGCGTAAATATAAAGGCTATGGGAAAAGTACTGACAATTTCAGGACAGAAGGGTGGTTCAGGTAAAAGCGTTACGGCTGTGAACCTTGCGGTCTCCCTTTCATTATACGGAAAAAAAACACTCCTTCTTGACTGTGATCCCCAGGCTTCGGCCACCCAATGGTCCGGTGTCGGTGCATTGGGCTATCCCTTTGATTTGTCTTCTGTTTTAAGTGGCAAGGCGACAATTATCGAAGCCATCGTGAAGACAGAATTTAATTGTCTGGATATGTTGCCCGTTGGATTTGATCTTTTCTCGGTTGCATTAAAATTGACCAAAACAGTTTCCAATGAAAAAATTTTGCGCCTTTTCCTTGAAGATATTCGCTCCGATTACGATTATATTATCATTGATACCCCTTCTTCATACGGGTTTTTAAGTGTTGCTGCCTTGACAGCTGCCGATTGGTTAATCATTGCCATGTGTCCCCGGCACAATTGTGCTCAAGATTTTCATTGCCTGCTCAAATTGGTTAAATATGTTCGTAACACCCATGAAACAGGTTTGAAAATCGCAAGTATTTTGTTCAATCGATGTAAAACAAGCCATGATATTGAACGGTTTTTAGAAGATAACCATCTGGCAGAAATTAAAAATATGGTGGCTGATGCCTTTATCCCGGAAGATGAAACGGTTAAAAATGCCATGGATAAAAAAATGGCTCTTGCACTTTACGATGTGAAAAGTCCTGCATCATCTGCATATCTGCGTTTTGCAAAGGAAATAGTATTGGGATTTAATAAAATTGAGGTGACTTAAGTGAAGCTGACGAATCCAGAGACAATCCAGGAGAGTGAAAAAGAATTCATTGATGCAATAAATGCAGAACTTGATTGGGATTCCATCGAAAAACTATTACTGGAAAAGCATAAGTTTGCAATTCAGGATGAAGTGGATTATAAAGAAGGCAACCTGATTGTTCATGATAATCAAATCGCTTACAAGTTTGATTTTGAAATAAAGGTTCCCCTATCGGTGATTTTTAACCGCCAGGGCGAGTGTGTCGAAATTTCAACCACCCGGGACGATGTCGAAAGCCAAGACGGTGATTTTCTTGAAGAAGATGATATTATAGACGACAATGAGATTATAGAAGAAGATGAGATGACTGAATTGCCGGTGAAACCGATGGCTGGTGACAAAGTCGGACAAATGGCATCTGATATCGCTGATATGATTTCTGAGATTAATCAGGGAGATGAATAATGGGAAAAGAGTTAACATCGGGAAATGAGATGGATCCTTCTTTTGTGAGTACGCAATTGGATGAAATCCTTACCAGGGAGATAATCTCTTTTATTGATGTGGATTCAGATGCGGCAATGATGTCCTTTAATCTGGCAAGCATATCCTGTATCACTATTATTGTGGAGCGGGAGAGAGAAATTCGACAATATGCCGATTTTCCCCCCGAGCGGTTTTTGCTTGAAAGTTTTACCCGTGAATTGGTGGACATCGGGCTTGAAAGAGATGATAGTCTTGAGACAGCCATCTCTACATGTCTCAAAGGCGGTTACATCAGTGAAAATGAAAATGGGGATTTCAAAGCTGAAATGGCCTCATTCATGATGGCGGGTTTTCTGGACAGCATGTTTCCGGGGATGCAGGGCATGAATTTGATTGCCTTTGTACTCCAGATGAACGGTGAGGTAACTTCTGGTCGAAAAACCCTTGAGCTTGCCAAACAGAGTTTTGAATCCACATTGAAAAGCCGCGGAGTTTCAGTGTCCCGGGATCATGCCGAAAAGAGAGCCTCTGAGATGGCCTCCGGGGTTCAAAAGGCAACGGTGCAGACAAAGGAAATCTCACAGAAACTAAAAAAATTAAAGAAAGAAAATATAAACCGGCTGTCAACATTGATGAAAACCCGAAGAAAACGGTCGGGTGAATACACGGAAAAGCTTCAGGTCACGGATGTTTTTGACAAGGGACCTTCAAAAGAAGAGATTGCGGCTCAGAAGGTTGCAATGGAAAAAACCGAGGAAATTTTCAGAAAAGAAGCAGAGCTTTCAAGGCAACTGGCTGAAAAAGATGAACAGATAAAACAAGCTGAGGAAGCAGCTAGGAAAGCTTCACAACAGCTTAAAGAACTGGAAGAAAAGGAGCTGGCCTTGAAGGCAGCCCAGGAAAAGGCGGAAGCCTTTGCTGCAAGGGAAGCACAAATGGCTCAGAGGGAAGCCCGGCTGAATGCTTTGGAAGTCAAGTTCCAGCAACAAGAAGAGGCCCTGGCCCGTCAGGAGCAAAAACCAATAGTTCAAGAAGAAAAAATTCAAAAAGAAAAAATTCAAGAAGAAAAAATTCAAGAAGAAAAAATTAAAACAGAAGATGATATTGAATCCCGGATTGCGGCATTTGAAAGGGAACTTGCCATGCCATGCCCTTTGTGCAGCAAGGGTGAAATCGTGGAAAATACAACAGAAAAGGGTAAACAATTTTTTTCTTGCACAAAATCAGACTGTCGGTTTGTGAGCTGGGATAAACCCTACCACTTTGAATGTCCCCTGTGTAAAAATCCATTTTTAATTGAAATGCAGGCAACTGGTGATATAAAGGGCCTTAAATGCCCCCGGGCCGCCTGCTCCTATACCCAGAACAACCTGATCGATCCCAAACAGAATATGGCCAGCGCTGCGGCCAGTCTTCAACCGAAAAAGAAAAGACGGGTTGTCAGAAGAAAGAGGTAACAATGAAAATACCGTTTTTGGATGAACGGCTTGAAAGTATCTACACAAAAGTCAAGCAAGGTTCCCGTCTTTCAAAGGAAGACGGGATTTGTATTTATGATACCCAGGATCTTATGGGCTTAGGTCATATTGCCAATTATGTCCGTTTCAAGCACCATGGAAACAAAGCATTTTACGTCTATAATCAGCATTTGAATTATACCAATATCTGTAAGAACCGGTGCCGATTCTGTGCCTATGCCAAGGACAACGGTGAAAAGGATTCCTATGTTTGGTCCATGGCGCAGATTGAAAAAAGGCTTATGGAACGGATTGAGGAGCCTGTGACAGAGCTTCACATTGTGGGTGGCCTCAATGAAGCCCTTAGCTTTGACTATTTTATTGATCTTTTGAAGACCGTAAAAAGAGTTCGGCCAAAGGCGACCATCAAAGCCTTTACTTGTGTGGAAATCGATTATCTGTCCAAGTTGTCCGGTCTTTCCCTGGAAGAAACCGTGGGGCAGCTCAAAGATGCCGGACTCGAAATGATGCCCGGCGGTGGGGCAGAGGTATTGAATACCCGGATCCATGACGCACTTTTTCCTAAAAAAATCGGTCATGATCGTTGGCTTGAGATTGTGAGAACCGTTCACCGTGCCGGGATCAAGACTAATGCCACCATGCTCTATGGGCATATTGAAACCTTGGAGGAACGGGTGGATCATCTGATTGCCCTGCGGGAACTTCAGGATGAAACCCATGGATTTTCAGCCTTTATTCCCCTGGCCTTTCATTCCCAGAACACAGAGCTTTCCCATCTTCCCCCCACAACGGCCATGGATGACTTAAAAAATGTGGCGGCGGCCCGCCTGATGCTGGACAATTTTCCCCATATTAAGGCCTATTGGGTCATGATTGGAGAACCCCTTGCCCAGGTGGCATTAAATTTCGGGGCCGACGATCTGGATGGAACCATCTTTGAAGAACGGATCACCCACACAGCTGGCGCCACATCTGCCAAGGGGCTGACCCAGGATCAGATGGAGGGGATGATTCGGTCCGCGGGGTTTGAACCGGTCCAGAGGGATTCTTTTTATAATCCCATTTTGAATGGAACCAAAACGAAAAATGGGTGACAAATGAGCATAGATACGATCATCAAAAAAATAGAAAACCACGAACGGATTGACAGCAAAGAGGCACTTGATCTCTATCGAAACGCCGACCTTCTGACCCTTGGCAGTCTTGCCAACCAGAAACGGTTTTATCTTCATCCGGAAAGGCGGGTCACCTATGTGGTGGATCGGAACATCAATTATACCAATATCTGTGTGTCCGGGTGTCGGTTTTGTGCCTTTTATCAACCCCTAGAGAAGGGGTATATCCTCTCAAAACGAGAATTGAGTGATAAGATTCAGGAAACCATTGGCCTAGGGGGAACTCAGATTCTTCTCCAGGGCGGGATGCATCCGGATCTTGAAATTGATTTTTATGTGGATATGCTATCCTTTATTAAGAGTAAATTTGATATTCATATCCATGGGTTTTCCCCCCCGGAAATTGATTTCATTGCTAAAAAATCCAATTTGTCCGTGGCCCAAACCATTGCCATCCTTAAAGAAGCAGGCCTTGCCTCCATTCCCGGAGGGGGGGCTGAAATCCTTGATGATGATATAAGGCAAAAGGTTTCTCCCAATAAATGTTTGTCAGAAGAGTGGCTGGAGGTGATGCGTCAGGCCCATCTTGTGGGGATGAGATCCAGTGCCACCATGATGTTTGGGCATCTTGAGCAGGATTTCCATATCATTGCCCACCTGGAAAAGATCCGGTCGCTCCAGGATGAAACCCATGGGTTTACAGCCTTTATCCCCTGGACCTTCCAGCCAGGGAATACAAAGATCAACGTAACAAAGAAAACCAGTGTTGAATATCTCAAGGTGTTGGCTCTGAGCCGAATTTTTTTGGATAATATTGATAATGTCCAGGCTTCATGGGTTACCCAGGGGGATAAAATTGGTCAGACCGCCTTGTTTTTCGGTGCCAATGACATGGGCAGCACCATGATCGAGGAAAACGTTGTGGCATCGGCAGGTGTGAACTTCATGCTCCCGGAAAAGGAGTTGAAGCATTTGATCATAACCGCAGGCTTTGAGCCCCGGCAACGGGATTGTTATTACAATCTCTTATGAACCCTGCTACCCAAAGGGTTGAGTTTATCCGTTGTTTAAACCAGGATTTTCCTGGGGAAAGAACCGTCCATCGGGCAGGATGGGTACTCATAAACCCTTATAAGGTCATTGAAAACGGATGCGTTGAAGTTGAAAACGGCGTTATAACCGATGTTTATAAGGCTTCCCCCTCAAATACCTTGGGACTCAATATCATTGATCATGGACCCGGGGTGATCATGCCCTGTCTTATCAATGCCCATCTTCACCTGGAATTGTCGGCGTTGAAAAATACCCTTCCTTTTGACCGGGGGTTTGGGGCTTGGGTTAAGGCGTTGCTGGAGAAACGAGACGCTTTAGGAGAGGCCGTTTTGGTAAGGGAGGCCCAAAGAGCTGCAGGCCAACTTTTTGACCAGGGGATTGGATATATAGGTGAAATATCCACCCTGGGGCTTACCAGAGAAATTGTCCAGAGTATAGGCCTTTCAGGTGTCTGGTTCCAGGAGTTTTTGGGCGCTTCCCGCCCTAAAACCCAAATTCAAAAGCAAGATCAAAAGCAAGATCTCCTGTGGGTTTCCCTGGCTGGCCACGCCCCCCATACAACCGATCCGTTTTTGCTGCAAGAGGTCAAAAAACAGACACGGGACCTAAATCTTCCCTTTTCCATCCACCTGGCTGAGTCAGATGCGGAATCGCAATTTATATCAGGGGAAAAGGGAGAATGGAAAGAATTCCTTGCATCCAGAGGGATTGACACTGACCTGTGGCCCATTGGTTCAAAGAGCCCGGTCCAATATCTGGATGGGTTGGGTGTTCTGGATTCATCTACTCTTGCGGTTCATCTGCTCAATGTCGACCCATTGGATCTGGATATCCTTGCCCGAACCCGTACCCGGATATGCCTGTGCCCCCGAAGCAATTATAACCTTCATAAACGCTTACCGGATATCGGCAAGCTGCTGGAAAAAAAACTGGCCCCGGCACTTGGATCGGATAGCCTTGCCTCATGTGATTCCTTGAGTATTTTTGATGAGATGGGGTTTGTAAGGCATCATTATCCAAAGATTGATCCCGGGCAGATTCTTGCCATGGCAACCATTAACGGGGCCAGTGCCCTGGGGCTTTCGCATCTCACCGGGACCCTTGACAAAGGCAAGAACGCCACATTTATCTATGTGGATTTAAATGTGAAAACTAAATCAGAACTTATGGACGGCTTGATCACCCATGAAACCTAGAATATCTTTGGGAAAAATATCTTATATTAACGCCTCTCCTGTTTACTATGGTCTTGATAACGGGTTGCTGCCCGATTGGCTTACCATGGTTTCCGATGTCCCGTCTGCCCTTAACCGGCAAATTATGACCGGGGAGATTGAAATTAGTCCCATATCGGCGGCATTTTATGCCATGAATCATGAAAAACTTCTTGTTCTTCCCGATCTTTCCATCTCCTGCCATGGCAACGTGTTAAGTGTTATTTGTGCCAGTAATTATGAGTTGGACGATCTGAATCAAAAAACCGTGATGTTTTCCCAGGAATCGGCCTCTGCAGCCTCTTTTTTAAAGATGATTTTTTCCCAGAGAAAGGTCTATCCTCATTTCAAAGTGGGGTCGGTGGGAGATATCAATATTATCCCTTCTGGGGTGGATGCAGTCATGGTTATTGGGGATAAAGCCCTGACCCAGCCTTGGCAGGAACGATATGTCCATTGCTTTGACCTGGGGGGTATCTGGTATGAGATGACGGGATTGCCCTTTGTGTTTGCGGTGTGGGTGGTCAGAGAATCCTTTGCAAAAAGACATCCTGAAAAGGTGGGGCAGGTCCTGGATCTGTTATATGCCTCAAAAAAACTTGGGTATGCCCATATTGACGAAGTCATAGCAGCGGGAACCCAAAAGTTGAATTTAAGCTCTTCTCTTGTCAAACGCTACTATGACCTTTTAATCTGTGACTTGGATCCCCTGAAAGTCACGGCCATGGAATTATTTTTTGAGTCACTCCACGAACAGAAAATATTGGATACCCTGGTAAAGGTTCGGTTTTTTAACCCCAAAAAAGAACACCATGAATGAAATTCTGGAATATTACTTGACTTGGTACGGAGTTTTTGACTAAAACGGAATTTAGTAAATTAATGATCTTTATTCTTTGTAGCTAGTGAATTTTAGCAATATTTATCTTTGGGAAAAAGGCGTAGTTTTATTTTGCCTTGTCATACTTTAGCCGTTAGAAATGTTAACTTGAAAAAGGAGATTTCCATGGAAAAGAACAACAGACGTGAATTTATTAAAAAAGTGGGTGTTGGAGCAGCAGCCGTCGGAGCTGGAATCGCAGCCAGTGCAGTCCCGGCAATGGCAAAAAAAGAAAAAACATTTCGCTGGAAAATGTGTACCACCTGGCCCCCTCATTTCCCGATGCTGGGGGAAAGTGCGGATAAAATTGCTCAATGGGTAGATGAAATGAGCGGCGGAAGATTGAAAATTGAGGTTTATGGCGGTGGTGAGTTGGTACCGGCCATGGGGACCTTTGATGCCGTCAGCCAGGGAACGGTTGAAATGGGACATGCGGCTTCCTATTATTGGGCAGGAAAAGTTCCGGCAGCCCAGTTTTTTGCAGCCGTACCCTTTGGATTCAATGCACAATCCATCAATGCATGGATTTTAGCCGGTGGCGGAATGGAACTCTGGGAAGAGGTCTATTCAAAATTTAACTTGAAACCATTTCTGGCAGGAAACACCGGTGCTCAAATGGGTGGTTGGTTTAATAAAGAAATCAACTCCATGGAGGATTTTAAGGGTCTAAAAATGAGGATTCCGGGCCTAGCTGGTAAAGTCCTTGCAAAAGCAGGAGGGAGTGCCATTCTCATGGCAGGTGGCGATATCTATACCAACCTTGAAAGAGGGGTCATTGATGCAACCGAATGGGTTGGCCCCTATCATGATTTGAAACTGGGTTTTTATAAAGCCGCAAAATATTATTATTATCCTGGGTGGCATGAATTTGGAACGGCATTTGAATGCATGATAAACAAGGATGCATGGAATTCATTGCCCGATGATCTTAAGGCCATTGTTGAGGCAGCAACTTATAAGAGTAATATTTGGATGTTGTCTGA
>CAXHYW010000109.1:0-8681 GCA_964021475.1 uncultured Desulfobacteraceae bacterium
TACACATAGAGGCACACTCTTTCCCTACACGACGCTCTTCCGATCTGCCAACAAATACGAACGTCTGGGTGACTGGGCTGATAGAATTGGATGGGAAAAATTCTTTGAAGTGTGTGAGCTTCCTTTCACACATCATCTCATTGATGATTTCCGTCAGCAGGCATACATGAGCTGGCGTCAGTCAACTCAGTTTAAGTTCTAATAAGATCCTTTATTGAACTATACCTGTTACATATGATGATAAAGCCGGAGTGCACTTTGTGTGCTCCGGCTCATCCATTTGATTTCAAAGGAGTACGACCATGAGTGATCTACTTGATAATACAGAAGCAGCAACAAAAGCTGTTGTGGATTTTCTTACAAAAAAGTCCAAAAGCAAAACCAAATTTTATCTGAAAGATTTTTATAAGGTTTTTCCCGATGACAAACCTAGAATGATCAAAAAAGTTGTCAACAAAATGGTTGAAACCGGTGAGTTGGAATATTGGTCTTCCGGAAGTACCACCATGTATGGTCTTAAGGGTGTTGGTATCCAGCATGCTTCCGAAGGCGAAGAATAAGAATAAGTATAAGAATAAAGATATAGAATCCATGCAGGCGAATAGGGAAAAAATACCGGGAATTGTGGTTGCAGGACTCAGAGGTGGCTCAGGCAAGACAATTATTTCCCTAGGAATAACGGCTGCGTGGAAAAGCTCAGGAATCCGCGTCTCTGCTTTTAAAAAGGGACCTGATTATATTGACGCCGGCTGGCTTTCCAGGGCAGCCGGTTGTCCCTGTTATAATTTGGACACCTTTTTGTGTCACCCCGAGGTTGTCCAGTCTTCTTATAGAATTCATTCCCAGGGATCTGATATTGCAATGGTTGAAGGCAATAGAGGCCTTTATGACGGTATTGATATAGAAGGATCCACCTCCACCTCGGAATTGGCCAAATTATTAAATCTGCCGGTGCTGCTGGTTTTGGACTGCACCAAAAGTACCCGCACTATGGCGGCCCTGCTCATGGGGTGTATGCAGTTTGACCCGCAGATTCATATTTGCGGGGTGGTGCTCAACCGGGTGGCAGGAAAACGCCATGAAGGGAAAGTGCGGGACAATATTGAAAGGTTCTGTAATATCCCGGTTTTCGGGGCCGTGCCCAAACTTGCCGCCGAAGATTTTCCCGAGCGTCACATGGGGCTGGTCACATCTGAAGAACATGGTTTTTCAGAAAAGGCTGTTGAGGCAGCAGCGAAGGTTGCAAGAGATAATATCGACCTGGATGATCTGTACAAGACGGTGACCTCCTTTGATGCCCATTCTGAAACCAGCTTAGATACCAGCTTAAATATCAGTACCATGGTATCTGATAACCTCCCTCCCGTTCTGCAAACAACCAATTCCAATGAAGCTGATCCAGTAACCATCGGTGTTATCCGGGATTCCGCCTTTCAATTTTATTATCCGGATAATCTGGATGCCCTGGAAAATCTCGGGGCAAAAATAGTCTATATCAGTCCCCTGGAAGAAGAGCGGATACCAAAAGTTCATGCCATTTACATGGGGGGAGGATTTCCCGAAACCCATGCCCGGAAGCTGTCTGAAAACCAAGTTTTCAGGGATGCGCTTAAGGTATTGTCCCAAAAAGGATTGCCCATTTATGCGGAGTGCGGGGGATTGATTTTTTTGGGTCAAAGTATAGAACTTGCCGGGATCGAATATCCCATGACAGGTATCCTGCCCATTCGCTTTGGTCTGTCGCTCAAGCCCCAGGGCCATGGCTACACCCGGGTCAGGGTGTCCCATGACAATCCTTTTTACAAAAAAGGGGAGGTCTTAAGGGGTCATGAATTCCGATATTCAAAGATCCTTTCCATCGACTACCAGGATCATGAGATGGCCTTTCGAATGGAAAGAGGCAAAGGGATACTTGAGAAAAAAGATGGATTTTTCAAGGACAACACCTTTGGCACCTATACCCATATCCATGCATTGGGGTCTGTTTCCTGGGCACCCTCCTTGGTCAATAAGGCCAGAACCTATAAGGCCTCACTCAAAAAATAGAATGGATTGAGCGGGCCCTTTCTTTTTGTAAAATCCCATAATAATTTGAATTACCAAGAAAGCTGACGTTCCGTTTCATAGCTAACCTTAACGCCCGACAAGGGATCCTTGAAGCCAATTTTTTTTGACAGAAGCTGAAGAGGCAAGTGAAAATTCAAGATTGCCTTGGGTAAAAGCCTTGGGTAACATCTGTCGTTAAGAATGGGGAATCCTAACCCACTCAGATGCAGGCGAAGTTGGTGTTTTTTTCCGGTGATGGGCACTAATTTGAAAAGTGCCCTGTTTCCATTGGTTTTCAAAACAGATATTTTTGAAATCGCATTTGCTTTACCCGGGACTGTTTTCATCCTAAACCAGGGATCCCCTTGGATGATTCTGTTTTCAATGGTCCAGGAAGTCTTTTGTTGGTCTCCAGGATATCGGCCCAACGCATGATAGGTTTTTGTGACTCCCCGGTTCATGAACAATGCCTGGTAGCACCCACGGGTTTTCGGGTTCATTGAAAACAGAACAAGGCCTGCTGTATCCTTGTCAATCCGGTTGATGGGAGAAAGCTCCGGGTTGCCGGTTCTTTTCTTTAAACGATTCAGCAGACATTCATTCACATAGGGCCCTGCTGGAGTCACTGGCAGAAAGTGGGGTTTGCAGGCCACCAATAAGTTGTCATTGCAGAAGATGATTTTTTCAGGAAAGGGGATGACGGGTTCTGTTTCTACCTCTCTGAAATAAAATAGTCTTTTTAAGGGTATATAGGCCATGGATAGGGTAATCGGGTCCCCATTTTCAGACAATACTTTTCCAGAAAGTATTCTGGCTTCCCATATTTCCTTTTCAATGGAGGGGAACCGTTTTGTCAAAAAATCAAGAAGTGAGGGGTAAGGCTTTTCAATGGCAGGCATGAGGACGGTGGAGGGATATTTAGAAATACTCATTTTTTTAAGTCCTATTGATCTTGGAAGCCCATTCCATAAAGGGAGGGGCCCCCAATCTCAATGCCGGGGATTTATCAAAAGCCGCAAAATTACTTGAAGAAATGGGGCTGGCAAATGACTTTATAAACAGTATCCAGGCATTAGAGAACTTTGAGAAAGAATATTTCCGCCTTAAAAATTATGCCCTCTCTTCCTTAGCCTAACTCCCTATCTGTCATTTTTTGGCGCCCAATGGCATTTTGAGAACTCTGAAAAATCAGGGATCTCTTTATTCCATTATTTATTTCATTATCGCTATCAAATCATCTTCTTCAACATCGTCCCCTTCTTTTTTTAACAGTTTCTCAATGACGCCGTCGCAGGGGGCAAAGATGGGAGTCTCCATTTTCATGGCCTCGATGACAAGGATGTCCTGGTCTTCAAATACAGAATCTCCTGGTTTGATGTTGATTTTTACAATCTTGCCGGTTAGGGGTGCAAATATTTCAGTGGTCATTGTTTTCTCCAATTAAAGTTTTTTAGTATTAGGTATCATATGGATCTTACCATATGTTCTTGTTTTGCAAAAATGCCAGAGGCGTAGAGCGTGCCAATAATTCGATATCTTTTGCTTCAAGGTGCCAATAGTGTCACAAATACTCCCGCTGCGATAACGGTACCGATCACCCCCGCCACATTGGGGCCCATGGCATGCATAAGCAAGTAATTTTGTTTGTCTGCCTGGGTACCAACTTTATGAACCACCCGGGCAGCCATGGGAACAGCTGATACACCAGCAGCTCCTAATAACGGATTAATTTTGTTGCTGGAAAACAGATTCATTCCCTTTGCCAGCAATATTCCGGTGGCAGTACTCACTATAAATGCGCAAAGGCCCAGGGCAAATATGAAGAGTACTTTGGGCTGTAGAAAAACTTGGGCATTCATGGTGGCGCCAATGGGTAATCCAAGAAAAATGGTAACAATATTCATTAATTCATTTTGGGCGGCATTTTTTAGTCTCTCCACCACCCCGGACTCCCTGAAAAGATTTCCCAGCATTAACATGGCAATCAGGGGGGCCGATGCAGGCACCAGCAGAATGATTAAAAAAGTGGAAATGATGGGGAACAAAAGTTTTTCCCGTTTGCTAACTTTCCTGCCTTTTTTCATTCTTATCTTACGCTCAGCTTCGGTGGTCATTAACCGCATGATAGGAGGCTGAATAATGGGAACCATTGCCATATACGAATAGGCTGCCACGGCACAGGCACCGAGAAGCTGGGGAGCAAGCTTTGAGGCTAAAAATATGGTGGTGGGTCCGTCAGCGCCTCCGATAATACCAATGGTGGCAGCTTCCATGATATTAAACCCCATGGCGTGGGCAGTAAAAAAAGTGAAGTATACCCCTGCCTGGGCACCGGCCCCCAGGAAAATAAGGCGGGGGTTAGCAAGAAGGGGACCAAAATCGGTAAAGGCACCGATACCTAAAAAAATAACCGGCGGAATTATTTCCCAATGGATTCCATATTCATAGAATTTCCATAACAAACCGTGTTCCGGGGTCATCAACCCGGTCAAGGGAAGATTTGCCAACAGGATGCCAAATCCGATAGGCAGCAACAGCAGAGGTTCATACTCTTTTTTTATGGCCAAATAAATCAGGACCAACCCGATGACCCACATGAAAATCATGCCGGGTGTCAGGTGAATGAATCCGGTGGTTTTAAATAATGCAGAAAGAGGGGCGATCATGATGGGGTCTCCTTTGATTTTCCGGGAAACCGGTCCGTTATCAAAGCGGTTATTTTAATGGACAGATAGATAAGTGTCATGCCGAAAAATACACCACTGATACCGCCTATAAATACAAAACCTGCTGACATTGGAAGCACTCCTGTTTGGGGTTTAGTTATTATGCTATGCATTACTGTGTATTGCATAGCGTTCTTGTAAAATAGCAATCCTCTTCCAGTCCCGTCAAGCCTTTTTTTTAAAAAAGCACTTTACTTTTTCCCGGGCTTGTATCAGGTTATACTATTTTTCACAGGTTGTAGTGGGTTTTTAAGAATCCCGGCGGGTCATAAGGAGTGGTAAATGGAAGACAGTTCAGATCGGGAGTTTGTGAATTCCCTGGCAAAGGGGCTCAATTTGTTGATGTGTTTTACAAAGGACCGACCGGTGTGGAGTTTGACTGAAATGGCCAGAGCCAATGGGATGAATCTGCCAACGGCCAGGCGCTATCTTTATACACTTACAAAACTTGGGTTTATGGTAAAGGATGAGACAGTTAAGACGTTTCAGCTGACTTCCAAAGCATTTCAGCTCGGGGGGTGGGTTTTTGAATCCATGGGCATCCGGGATCGGTTGATGCCCCATATGAAAATCACCCGGGATGATCTGGATGTTACTACCCATTGTGCGATTCTGGAGGGTAATCAAATCGTTGCCGTCGAACGACTACTTTCTTCCGATGTGGTGAACATTGACCTTTCAACAGGCTCTCGGCTTCCCATACACGCAACTTCCCTGGGCAAGGCTATTGTGGCCTTCATGAACCCCAGTGAACAAAAAAAAATAGCAGCAATGCTTGAGTTCAATCCCCTTACCCCCCATACCATAACCGACGTGAAATCATTTTTACGAGAGCTTGAAATCACCCGGAACAGAGGGTATGCCGTGGCCGATCAAGAGCTTACCATTGGGTTAAAAACCTTGGCAATCCCCATATTTGACAAACAAGGTCTGGTGGAAGCTTCTTTTGGCGTGTCTTTCCCCTTGTCAAGAACCCAGGAATCCGGGTTTGAAGGCCGATTGATAGAGCGTCTGTTTGAGGTGAAAAGCAAGGCTTGACAGAGATTGGCTGATTTTAGGCAGTTCCATGTCGACACTCTGAATAGAAAAAGGGGAGTTTCCAACGGAAACTCCCCTTTTTACAATACTATAACTGTCTTTGGATAATCAGAGATTTATTTTTTTATTTTTGTATGACATTTACCACAGGAAGTAGGGGCAGGGCCCTTCCGTCCTTTGGGGTCACCGGCTTTTATGTTGATCTCTTTGTGACAATCGATGCAGTTTTTATGTATGGCATTTTCATGGACCATGATGTCTTTTTTGTTCTTTTTGTCCTTTTTGAATTTATTATGACATTCGCCACAATTCTGGACATCGTCACCCGCTTTGAGCTCAAGGGCTTTCCCATCCTTGTCATGGTGGCATTCACCACAGGAAATCTTATAATCCACGGTATGTTTTGAATGGGTGAATTCAACTAGATTAAATTTTGGTGGTGCTTTTTTGTGTTTTTTGTACCCAGCATTCTCCATGGTAATGGTATCTTTGACTTCAGTGCCTGCCTGGAGACCTGTTGCTACAAAAATCACAGCAATTCCTGCAGCCAACAGTAGCGTGATCAACCTTTTGTTCATAACTTGTCTTGCTCCTTTAAAAAATTAACGATGTATTTTGCCTTTTTACTGGTGACAGGGTCTATCCCCAGTTGTATTCATTAAATCAACTTAGCTTTTACACATAATGGGCCTGGAAAGTCAATAAAAAAACAGATTTTACCTAGGCCTCCGGGGGTCTTTCCCCATCCTATGTGTCATCCTTTTAGGGAGTGTTTTTTGAATCGTCTTCCCCAGGGGTTTCTTCTTCGCCTTCTTCTTCGCCTTCTTCTGATTCGTTTTCTGAGTTTTCAGAATCCACATCCTTGGCTTTTTTCCCAAAAAGTTTGGCACCGATAATGCTGATTTCATATAGGATCATCAGGGGAACCGCCATCATGATTTGGGTGACCACATCCGGGGGGGTGATCAGGGCCGCCCCCACAAAAAAGATCAATAAGGCATATTTTCTGTTCTTTTTAAGAAATTCTACGGTCACGAGTCCCATGCGGGCCATAAACGTGAGCACCAGGGGCAGTTCAAATACCAGCCCGAATGCCAACAGCATTTTTGATGAAAATCCCAGGTATTCTTTCATGGAGGGCATGGCCTGGATGGTGTCGGTGGCAAAGCCTAAAAAGAAGGCAAATCCATAGGGAAAGACAATGAAATATCCAAAGGAAGAACCTAACATAAAGAAGAAAACCGATAAAATAACAATGGGCAACAGATATTTTTTTTCGGTCCGATATAATCCCGGGGAGATGAACATCCAGAATTCATAAAACAGAACCGGGCTGGCCGCCATGATCCCGGCCAGTAAGGATACTTTTAAATAAGTGAAAAAGGCTTCGGGAAGCCCTGTGAAGATCATCTTTGCATTTCCGGATTCTCCCATGGCCGTCACCAGGGGGGCAATCAGAATCTCAAAGAGTCGTTCCTTGAAAAAATAGGCGCAGGCAAATCCGATGCCCACTGCAATGAAAGAGCGGACCAAACGGTCCCTTAGCTCACCCAAATGTTCTGTAAACGGGCTTTTATTTTCTTCGCTCATGGCTAATCGTTTTTCTTTTCAAGGTCTTTGGGGGGGGAGGATTCCGGTTCTGTAAAGCTAGCATCCGGTTCCTTTGCACTGGTATCTGAGTCACTATCCATTGTTTTTTTCTGGTCCGTTTTGTCCTTATCTGTTTTATCCTCTGTGGATCCAGCGGTCATGATCGGATCATCGAAGGGCTCAACAATGGTTTGTTTTTCTTTGTTCACTTCTTTGATAACATTTTTCAGATCCGAGGCCGGGGAGTCAATATCTTTCAGGGTAGTGTCGAGATCAATACTTTTTTTGAAATCCTGGGCAGATCGTTTGAATTCCCCCATGGCCCGGCCCAGGGTTTTGGCAAGATCCGGTAGCTTTTTGGGGCCAATGACAATGAGCGCAATTGCCAGGATTAAAAAAATTTCAGGCATTCCTAAACCAAACATTATAGTTCCAACTCCTTTTTACTGATTGCTTTTAGTGTGAGTGTTAAATTTACACTGAATCCTATCCTAAGTGTCAACCACAAGGCGGTCAGTCTTTTGTCCTGGGTTTTACGGGTGACTTTTTTGGGCCTCTATTTGGGCCTCTATAGGGTCTTTTTTTCCCTTTGTACGGAGGCTTTTTCCCAGGACTCGTACCGACAGGCTTTTTTTGAATCGGTTTGGGTTTGGGCAAGGGGCGATCCAATTCTTCCGAGGGGTATTCACATTCAATCTTGTGGCCCAGGATCTCTTCAATTTTCGGGATCTCAAATGAGCTCATTTCATCGGCAAAACTGATGGATGTTCCGGTGGCACCCGCTCTTCCGGTTCTGCCGATCCTATGGATATAATGCTCGGGCTCAATGGGCATATCATAGTTGATAACATGGCTGATATCGTCTATGTGCAGGCCCCTTGCCGCCACATCCGTTGCCACCAGGAATTTGAGCCGGCCGTTTTTAAATTGTTCCAATACCTTGAAGCGTTTGTCCTGGGCAACATCCCCTGACAGAATGCCGCATTTTTGTCCGTATCTTTCTAATTTCCCGGCCAGGTATTTGGCCGTGTCTTTCCGGTTCACAAAAATCAGTACCCGCTGCAGGTTTTCACTGACCAAAAGGTTGTATACATTTTTGAACCTGTCAGCTTCCGTGGTCAGATAGATCACCTGGCGGATGGACAGGGAGGCCGCCTGGTCCGGATCAATCTCTATGCGCACGGCATCCTTGGTCCAGGATTCGGCCAGTCGCAGTACCTCATCGGTGAGGGTGGCTGAAAAGAACAAGGTCTGGCGCTTGTCCTTGTGGGGGGTCATGTA
>CAXHYW010000110.1:0-8642 GCA_964021475.1 uncultured Desulfobacteraceae bacterium
TCGAACAATTTGTGACCCAAGCGGATCTTTGGCTGGACAGCCACCAAAATTCCCCAATACGGGGCGAACTGATTGATTTTTATTTTAAGGCAACCGCTTTTTCAACCATTGCCCGGTTGTTTGACAGCCATTACCAATTTTTCATTGAAAGAAAAAGTGATGGGGATATCACAACAAGGTTGTTCTGCATGGACCCTTCCCGGATTTTTTCCAGGCTGATTCAAAGGAGTACTTCTGCCATACTGTTTTCAGCCACATTTTTCCCCACTCCCTATTACCAGGCCATCCTCTTTGGCGATAACGGCAAAGAGGGTGATATTGATTCCAAAACCCACAGCACAAACCACACAGCAACTATCAAAAAATCCGATGATATTGTCCCCTATTCCATTGTATTGCCCTCCCCTTTCCCAAGGGAGAATTTTAAACTTTTGATCCACCACGGTATCCAGACTACCTATCGGGCAAGGCAAAGTTCTTTCAAGGAGGTGGCCAGGGTTATCACCCAAACCGTGGCGGTCAAAAAAGGAAATTATATGGTTTTCTTCCCTTCCTATGCTTACATGAACCAGGTGGTTGAGATCATTGAGCAGGAGTGCCAGGTGGGGGATATCCAGGTTCAGGCGCCCCAGATGGCCGAAGACGAGCGCGAAAAATTTCTGGATCAATTTACCCTTGAAAGCCAGGTCACGGGATTTGCGGTGATGGGGGGCATCTTTGGTGAAGGAATTGACCTGGAAGGCACCCGCCTCATCGGGGTGATTGTGGTGGGGGTAGGGCTGCCCCAGATCTGTCCGGAACAGGACCAGATCCGGGCTTACTATGAAGCGTGCAATGAAGACGGATTTTTCACTGCCTACCAGATGCCCGGATTCAATCGGGTCATGCAGGCCACGGGCCGACTCATCCGGACAAAAACAGACCGTGGGGTTGTGATACTCATTGATGAGCGGTTTACCCGGAAGGATTATAAAGAGCTGTTCCCCGACGAATGGCACCCCTATGAGACAATTTCCAATTGCCGGCAGTTAGAAGAAATCCTCAATACTTTCTGGGAATAAACCCCCAGGGCTTGCTTTTTTTTGAAATCTCGATAAAAATAACTTGTTTTTCTTTTCTCTTTATACTATTAGAAATACCTTTTTTGAAAATTGAGGACAACCTATGAAATTTCAAGATATCACCTATTCGATTCCCTGGAACCTGTTCCTGATCACCCTGGGCAGTTTCATCCTTGCCGTGGGGCTTAAATCCATTATCATTCCCCACGGAATGATAATCGGCGGGTTTTCAGGTCTGAGTATTTTACTGCTCTATTATTTCGGCGCATTTAGTCCGGGGGTGTGGTTTCTGCTCTTAAATATTCCCGTCTTTATTATTGGCTGGAGATTTATCAGCAAACGGTTTTTGTATTACAGTCTTTACGGGATGATTGTTCTGACAATTACCCTTGATCTTACCAATTTCAAGATTGAAATAGCGGATCCCTGGCCGGCGGCATAGTCTTTGGCGCAGGTGCCGGTATGGTTTTCAGATCCCTTGGATCTTCCGGAGGCAATGACATCATCTCCATTTTGCTTAACCAGAAATTGGGTATCCGTATCGGGACCTATAATTTTTTCTTCAGCGTTGTTCTCTTTCTCTTCAGTTTCGGCACCATGGAAACGGATTTGATTCTCTACTCCGTGGCCACAAGCTATATTGCTTCCCAGGTCATTGAATCTTGCATGACCCTGTTCAACCAACGAAAAATGGTCATTATCATCTCTAAAAATCCCCGGCCCATTGCCGATGCAATCATTAAAAAACTCAACCGGGGTGCCACCTTTTTAAAAGGAGAAGGTGCCTATTCCGGAGAAAGCAAGGATATCATCCTCACCATTGTCAATACCTTTCAGATCAAACGCATCGAGGAGGTGGTCTTTGGTATTGACCCCGATGCCTTCCTGATCACGGAAAACACCTTTAATGTTCTGGGCAAAGGATTCTCCCAGAGAAAAGTTTATTAATGAAAAGAGTAATAAAAAAACATCCCTGATCAGCGTAATGCCAACCAGGGATGATGGAAAAAATTCTACTAGTGAACAGTCTTACTTGGCAGCATCTCTTGCCTGTCCAAGCCACTTGTCCCACTGGGCTTGATTTTGGGCAATCCATTCTGATGCATGGCGGTTCACATCCTTTTGGGATTTTTCGCCTTCACTCATTTTTGTATTCTGGGCACTAACATCTGCCAGGGAAATCGTAAAATTCTCAAGGAATGTTTTGGCGGCCGGATTTTTTTTCATAAACTTTTTATTGGCCGCAACACGAATATCGGCAACAACAAACCCAAGTTTTACGGGATTGCTCACTGCCCCGACAATCCCAGATTGTGTCATGCGATCAACGGCAGGTTTTTGGGCATCGTTGGGGATAATTTTAGGAACATTAATCCACATGACATCCTTACCAGGTTTAAGTTTATAAACGGTCCAGTTGGGCGTCCATGTATAGAAAAAGACAGGCTCGCCTGCCTTAAATGACCCGAGAGCAGAGGCCATACCGGCCTCATAGGAAGCTTTAACCGGATTGATATCATCCCCAAGATTATAAACGTCCATGTGATGTGCAATAACGCCTTCACAGCCCCAGCCCGGAGGACAAGCCGTCAAATCCGCTTTGCCGTCGCCATTTCTATCAAAGGCTTTTTTAACCTCAGGGCGTTTAAAATCATCCAATGACTTGATATTGAATTTTTCGACTTCTTTTTTAGAGACCAGGTATCCTTGAAGACCGCCTGCTTTCATGACATAGCCAATTGTGTCAGCCACATCATAAAAGTTTTTAGGCAGCTGGGCATTGTGCATGGGAAACCATCCGTTTGTCCAATAATCCAAATCGCCCAAAGCCAATGACTTATAAAAAATGGGATTTGTAAGAGTCTTGACTTTTTCTACCTTATATCCAAGCGCTTCAAGTCCCTGTCTTACAATGGCTTCCTGGAAAAAACCGGTATTCCAGGTGGCCCTTGCAGGCTTGACCGTCACGCCTTCTCCGGGTTTATCCGCCGATGCAAAGGCTGTTGAAACCGTTACCATGATGCCAAATAACAACACAAGTAAAACTTTTTTTAAAATACTCATACATCCTCCTATGGTTAAATTAACGTTATTAATTATCTGTTATTAATTACCTACTATTAATTATCTATTATTACTTTTTCCTGCCATGGACTGGGTAACCCGGTCCAATACCATGGCAAGCAGAACAATACTGAGTCCGGCAGTTACGGCCAGCCCAATGTCAAGGGAGTTCAGTCCCAAAACCACGGGAGACCCAAGTCCGCCAGCACCGATCAAGGCTGCTATCACCACCATGGCAAGGGCCATCATAATGGTTTGATTAAGACCTGCCAGAATGGTCGGCATGGCAAGGGGCACCTGAACCTTTAACAGCACCTGCCATTGATTGGCACCAAAGGCAAGCGCGGCCTCCACAAGTTCCGGATGAACCTGTCGGATGCCAAGACTTGTCAGCCGGATAATGGGCGGCATACAAAAGATAATGGTTGCCAGCACCCCGGCCACGTTTCCAACGGAAAACAGCATGACAATGGGGACCAGATACACAAAGGAAGGAGTCGTCTGCATGGCATCCAGAAACGGCCTGAGCACCTTGTCAAACCGGTCACTTCGCCCGGCGGCAATCCCCAGGGGGATGCCCACAAGAGTGCAGAACAATACAGAGGACAGCACCATGGCCAGGGTGGTCATGGTATCCTCCCAGAAACCGAGCAACCCGATAAAAACCATGGCCACAATGGAAAAAACAGCCAGACCCTTTCCGGAAAAACGCCAGGCAAGAAGGGCAATTGCCAGAATAACAACCACAGGGGACAGGGCATTTAACCCCATGTCAAGACCGTTTAAGGTCTTATCAACCGGCCATTTGAGCAATTGGAAAAATTCTCTGTGATTCTCCACAAGCCAGTCAACAAGGCTTGTTACCCAAGCATCCAGGGGAATCATTTTATCTTCAAACATATGGTTATGTCCTTTGGTATTTGCGCAATACCCTTAGTTGCCGTTCTGATCTGATTTGTGAAGGGTTTTAAGAAACCGGTTCTTTGAGACCACACCCAGGTAACGATTATTGTCATCCACAACCGGTATGGGCCAGGTCCTGGAAGCCACTTCCGAGAGGATCTCCTGCATGCAGTCATCAGCATTCACCACTCTGGCGTCCTTTATGAAACAGGTTTCAATGGACTGATCCGTCCGGTTTTTATCAATGGCCTCTCGAAGATTTTCCGCAGACAATATACCCAGATATCGATGGTGGGAATCCAGGACGTAGGCATGATCTCTATCCTTTGAACTCAAAAGTTCATGGGCAGAACGAATTCCACCGAGCTTTGTTTTAATAATGGTCAGCTGTGAATCCTTTACAATATCTCCCGCCGAGATCACAGTGGTAGGATCAACCCCTCTGAAAAATGCCCGCACATAATCATCTGCCGGGTTCTGCAAAATCTCTTCGGGAGATCCCACCTGGACCACGCGCCCACCTTCCATGATGGCAATGCGATCGCCAATTCTCAAGGCTTCATCCAGGTCATGGGAAATAAAGACAATGGTTCTCTTGGAGTTATCCTGGAGTTTGAGCAGCTCATCCTGCATTTCCGTCCGAATGAGGGGATCCAGGGCAGAAAAAGCCTCATCCATAAGCATGATATCAGGATCAACTGCAAGTCCCCTGGCAAGCCCTACCCGTTGCTGCATTCCCCCGCTGAGCTGATTGGGATATTGATCTTCCCATCCTTCCAACCCGACCTGGACAAGGGCTTCCATGGCCCGGCCTTTTCTTTTTGTCGCCTCAACCTTGGCAAGTTCCAGGCCAAATGCTGCATTTTCAAGAACGGTCATGTGGGGCATCAGGGCAAAGGATTGAAAGACCATGCTCATATGATTCAGGCGGAAACGAACCAGATCCTCGGGTTTCATCGCCGTTATATCCTTACCATTGATAAGCACCTTGCCGCTGGAGGGTTCAATAAGCCGGTTCAGCATTCGCACAAGCGTAGATTTGCCGGACCCTGAAAGACCCATCACAACAAAGATTTCACCCGCTTTTATGGTAAAACTGGCATCATTCACCCCAACGTTCATTCCGGTTTTTTCAAGAACCGCGTTCTTATCATGGCCTTGTTTGAGCATTGAAATGGCAGTTTTAGGATCAGGCCCAAAAATTTTATATAAATTTTGAATTTCTATTTTATCCATTCATTTTCCTTTTATTGTCTAGCAAAAAAGTTTGCCAAAAAATCAAACGGACAAACGCGTTAAAGACCTCCCGCAGAGGTCGAAAAAAATTAATGTATCGTACACAATGCATTTTGTCAACTCAGCAGAGGCCGGAAGAATTCAAGCATTCAGTTGAATCCTTTCGCAACAAGGCTTTAAATAAATTCATATGAAATTGTCATCTTAAAATATACTTAGAATACTTTGTTTAAATTTCGAAAAATTGATCTCTATATTGATCTGTTACCGAAAATAGAGTAGGATCACTATATAAAGGTACCCCATGATATATTTTTAAAATTGGAACAAGGCTAATGAACGGATTAGACGAACAACGGTGCAGAGAGTTATTGATTTCTCTCAGGAAAATCATACAGGCAATTGATATTCATTCCAGAATGCTCAATAAGTCCTTTGGATTAACAGGACCCCAGCTGATTGTACTTCAGGAAATTTCAAAGCAGGATAAAATTTCTGTTACGCCCCTGTCAAAAATCACAAGCCTTAGCCAGGCAACCGTCACAGACATTACCAAGCGCCTTGAAAAAAAAGGGTATCTCGTACGCATAAAACGGGAAGACGACAAGCGGTCGGTGAGTCTTTCTCTTTCAGAAGCCGGAAAAGAAATCATCAAAGGACTCCCCCCCCTCTTGCAAAAGACATTCACCCATCGGTTTTCCCAAATCAAAGACTGGGAACAACTCATGATTTTAAGCTCATTTGAAAGAGTGGTCAGTTTGATGTCGGCCCAGGAGATTGAAGCATCGCCGATGATGGTAACCGGCCCTATCCTTACAGAAAAAACATCCTGACTTAAATTTTATTCACGCCATGTTCCCTTGAAAAGACTTCCGGGGGATTCTGGCAACACCAATGGCTCTCTTTCTACCAGTCGATGGGAAAGTAATCCTTTAGAAATTTACCGCACCAGTGTTTTCCCGTGAGAATTCCGTGGAAAAAGGGATCACAGATCCTTGCAGCCCCATCCACAATATCCAAAGGGGGCTGAAAATCATGACGATCCTCTTTGAGTTTGGCCAAAATGGCAGGGTCCTCATCGGTGACCCAGCCCGTGTCCACGGCATTCATAAAAATCCCATATTTGGCCAGATCAGAAGCTGCGGTATGGGTAAGCATATTCAGAGCAGCCTTGGCCATATTGGTATGGGGATGACGGCTGCCTTTTTTAAACCGTAAAAACTTACCTTCCATGGCAGAAACATTGACCATGTGTTTTTGTCCGGTATAATCCTGCTTCATCAAATCGGCCAAGCGATTGCACAGAACAAAGGGGGCCACGGCATTAACCAGCTGAATTTCCAGCATTTCAGATGTCTGGATGTCCCCCAGGCGCAACCGCCAGGAGTTGGTCTTGCGCAGGTCAACCTGCTGGAGATCTGCATCCAGCCTTTCCGCCGGGAAAACCGCGGGCACATCCAAAGAATGATCATAGGAATAGGGAATCTGGGACAATTGGGCAGACATGCGCAACCCCACGCCAGGAGCGGTACCGTTCCAGGACACGGGCAGGGCCTTCTCATCCCCAAGATTGACTGAATCACCATATTCCAATTGGGAGATACAGATTTGGTACTCTCCTAATAGCGTCTGGGCATCTGTTGGCAACTGGGACACACCCTTTGCTTCATTCTCCATGAGATGGGCATAAAACCCCGGGGGCCGCCGGACAGTCTGGGCAGCATTGTTGATCAAGATATCCAGCCGCTGGTAGGTATCTGCAATATAATCGCAAAACAGCTCCACACTGGGAGTATGCCGAAGATCCAGCCCGTAAATCTGGAGCCGATGCCCCCAATCAGAAAAATCAGATTCCCGGGAAAACCGCAAAGCAGAATCCTTGGGAAACCGGGTGGTGGCAATCACCTTTGCCCCAGCCCTTAGCATCATCACCGTGGCCTGGTAGCCAATCTTAAGACGAGAGCCGGTGATCAATGCCACCTGCCCCTCTAAAGATGCGGCCTGAAATCGTTTCTGATAATTGAACTCTGCACATTCCGGGCACATGGTATCATAGAAATGGTGGAGGGTTTTAAACTCAGCCTTGCATACATAACAGTTCCGGGGCGTCTCCAGGGTCTGTTCGCTTTCTTCCGTCATAGGTTTTGGGCCGCAAATCTGCTGGGGGGCCATAAAAACAGCATCCTCACGGGCACGCCTAATCCCGGTGCCAGCCCTGAGGCGACGTTCTTTTTCAACAATGGCATTTCGTTTTTGCGCTTTTCGGTCCTTGTTCCGCTTTTTAATCTCTTTTTTGTCGGGCCTGGATATTTTTCCGGCGGCCGCTATCAAAGCTATGCGCTTGGACTCGGACAAAAGAGTCAGAAGCTCGGACTGATCGGCTAACTTTTCCAGAAGCGGAATACAGGTTTCCAAGGCTGTCAGGATTTCAACATTTTCTGTGTCACTGGTGCATATGTCAGAGTTATTTGTATCTGATTTACATCTGCCTGGGTTGTTTGGATCTACGCTATTGGGATCGACGTTATTGGTGCTCACTATAATTTTTTATCCTTAAATTCTGCTAACTGTCTGCCAGCCCCTATCCCAAAAAAAATAGCGACATATATATTAAAAGAATAAAATTATTATAGATTTTTAATGGATTTGTCAACAAACTTAACATTTTACAAATCGGAAATCCGGTCCTGTTTCTACCCGTTTGACCGGTCTGGGTGGAATGAGTAGAAACACAATTCCTATCCTGGAAAATTTCCCCTTCCAATACGGTCGATTTTTTTTATGATCGAATTGACATCAAAGGGTTTGACAATAAAGTCATTACAGCCTGACTGGATGCAGGTCATCAAATGTCCTTTATCGGAATGGGAGGTTACCATGATAATTTTTACCTGGTCCTGTTTGGAAATCTTATTTTTATTTTCCTTTTCCCGAATGGCATACAGCACTTCTGTTCCGTCCATATCCGGCATGGCAATATCAAGAGTGATCAGATCAAATGGGACATGACCATCAAAGGCCTTTTTGAACAATTTCAGGGCATCTCCACCTCGTTTTGCGACATGGCATTCTCCAAAGTCTTCCATAATGGCCTGCATCTTTAGCCTGCTGATGTGATCATCATCAACAACAAGTATTTTTGTTCGTTTTTCTTCCCATTTTTGTAAAAAGGGATTGTCATTTTTCACTGGATTAATTTTGCCGTTTAAAAAGTCATCCTTTAGTTTAATCCCCAGCTTATCAAGCTTCTCCATGATAGCATTCAAATCAAAGGGTTTGATAATATAATCATTGCAACCAGCCTGAAGGCAGGTGATAATATAATCTAGATCGGAAGAGACACGTCTGAACTCCAGTCACTCCGGAGAATCTCGTATG
>CAXHYW010000111.1:0-8620 GCA_964021475.1 uncultured Desulfobacteraceae bacterium
CCCTGGATTTCAAGGAAAAACCGATCCACCCGGCTTTCCAGCCAAACCACCGGCATTGCCCGGTCCGTGAAATTAGATATCTGGTTGATCTGGCGCCTGGAATAATAGGGAACCACCCGGCCGGTGTCAGAATTGACCCTTGCCGTCAGCCGTTTGTGACCTTTGTATTTATCGGAGAAAAGAGAAAGATCAATTTTCACAAGATCTGCGGGTTTGGAGAAAACAGGATGGGTGTAGATTTCATCTTGTTCAAGGCTGCCCTTGTAGGTGGGTTCATAATAGCCGGTGAACAAGACCTGCCCCTTGTCATTGCCGGCACTTTCGTACACAAGAAACTCATTTTTAATACGCGCATTCAGTTCGCCCGGGGAGGGATTCTTGCCCAGGAAGGCCTTAAAGGTTTCAAGGGAACGGATCATGTGCCCGGCATTAAATATATCCTTTCCATAGGTATATTTCCGGGACAGGGGCACCCGTCTAAAATAAACCAGACTCTGATCAATGGAACGAGAGAGTCCCTCAAACCCATGACTGTCAGAAAACTGAGGATACTGGCTTTCTAATAATTTTACCAAAGGCAATCCCTTGATTTTTGTGGGTCCCTTAGCAACCTGGGAACCGCATCCTGATAAGAGGACCCCCATCAAAAACAACCCCATTACAAGGGAGCCAAAAGAACACCATCTGGTAAACATGAACATTCTCCCCTGGAGTTTAAAGCGCATCCGTATGTCTGTCATCATCTCTCATGTCATCATCCCCCGTGTCATCATTCTTTGTATTAAAATGCCGGGTGGTGCCAGCACCGGGATCAATGGAAGCAAGGTCGGCCATTTTCCGGGAGGAGACCGAAAGGGTTGCAAGCTTCCCGGCAGAGGTCATCACCCGATTTTCCATGGCACCCACGGTCCGGTTAAAGGTGAGGGCTGTTTTTTCAATATCCCGTCCAAGACGGTTCATATTATCGGTCATGGAACAAAGCCTGTCATATAACTCTTTTCCCAGCGCTCTGATCTGATCTGCATTTTCATACCCTTTTTGCTGCTGCCAGGCATAGGAAACCGTTTTTAAAAGGGCGATCAGGGTGGTAGGGGTCGCAAGGATCACCCCCTTTTCTATTCCCTTTTCGATGAGGTCTGGCTTGGCGGCAAGGGCTGCGGAAAAAAAACTTTCCCCGGGAATAAAAAGAACCACAAACTCTGGAGTGGGGGAAAAATGAGCCGTATATTCCTTTGAAGACAAATTGGCAATATGGGCCAGCACCTGGCGGGCATGGTCCTTCATCCGCGCCTTTCTTTCCGCATCATCGCTAGCTTCCAGTGCATCCAGATAGGCGATCAAAGGGACCTTTGCATCCACCAGTATCTGCCGGTTACCTGGCAGGGTCACCACCATATCCGGCCGCAGGCTCCCTTTTCCTGACCCCTTTGTCATTTGTTCTTCAAAATCGCAATGGTCCACCATGCCGGCCAGTTCCGCCACTTTTTTCAGGGTGATCTCCCCCCAGCGACCCCGGACATGGGGTTGCCTGAGGGCTTTGACCAGATTGCCGGTCTCCTGGGTCAGATGAATCTGAGCCCGGGCCATTTCCCGAAGGCGCTCTGTTATCGCCCCGTAAGCGTTTGCCCGGTCTTTTTCCATGAGCCCCAGATGGACTTCATATTTATCCAAAATCTTATGAACTGGGTCAACGGTCCTTAAGATCTCGTCCCCTTTGAGATCAAACTCTTTTCTAGCTTCCCTGACATATCCGCTGAAATAGGATTGGGCAAGATCCAAAAATTGATTCGTATTCTCGTTTAGCGCCTGGGAGGACAACTCCTTGAGCCTTGCTGAAAAAAACAAGGACGAGGACCGGGCCAGGAAAACACTCAAAATAACGCCGATACAAAACCCTAGTCCAAGGCCAATCCCGACCAGGGTAACAGGGTCCAGTAAAACCAGGCTATTTTGCAGGGTTTCCATTGGCCCCGGCTATGTAGGTGCCGCTCTTGCCACCTGACTTTGATTTCAGGTAAATCCCGGAAATGACCATTGCCTTGTCATAGGATTTACACATGTCATAGATGGTCAGGGCAGCCACACAAACGGCGGTCATGGCTTCCATTTCCACACCGGTCCGGCCGGTCAAAGAAACCTCGGCCTCGATATGGATCAAAGAAGCCTCCTTGTCTGGAACAAAATCGATCCTGGCATGGGTGATATTCAAGGGATGACACATGGGGATCAGGTCTGCAGTTTTTTTAGCGGCCATGACCCCGGCAATGCGAGCGGTCTCTAAAACGTTCCCCTTTTTCACCCGTTCATCCACAATACGGTCCAGTGTCCCAGGCTCCATGGCAATGGACCCCATGGCAATGGCCACCCGTTTGCTTTCTTTTTTTTCCCCCACATCCACCATTCTGACCCGGCCCTCGGCATCAAGGTGCGTAAAATCCGTCATCATTTCTTTCCTTTATTTTACCTTATCTTATTTTACAAAAAATTGTGTTTTTTCAGTGACTTCTGATTTGATCAGGTTCAAGGTATCGGTCAGGGTTTTGATCACGGTTTCCCGGATATCTCCTGCCACCAAAAGAAACATCACATCATCCCCCACGGCCAGGTGTTTTTTTTCTTCTATGTGAACCAGGATCTCCACAATACCGGGGGTTAATTTCTGCTGTTCAACTATCTGAGCAAGCCTGGCATGGTCCACGGTGAGGGAAAGCCCTGTGACAGTTTCCCCTTCCCTGGAGGTGGCCCGGACAACCCCGTTATGACACAACACCATGCCAGCCTTTGGGTAATCGGGATGTTTTTTTATATCTTCAAGCATGGAAGCAATATTCATGGATAACTCCTCTTATTTATTCGATCAATTATTTATCGGCCAATTTTTTATCGGTCTGTTTTTCGAGCATTGATCTGGCGATATCAAGGTCCTCGGGTGTATTCACATTAAACATAAACTGCATGGACGGATCCAGCTTTTTCAAAGCCGATACCGGAATTTCCTTAACTTTTTTCATCCTAAAAAACTTTTTAATCATGTACATTTTCTTTTCAAGATTCTTTTCTATCAAGGGGATACACTCCCGGGAATAAAGGGCGGCCAGAGGCTCCAACCCATCATCTGTGCGGGGAACGATCACCTCGGCACGCACCTCCCGCTGGCTGACCAAATGCCGAATCACCTGTTCATTGACAAATGGCACATCACAGGCCGTGACATAGACCCATGGGTTGGATGCATAGAAAAGCCCTGCATGGAGGCCTGCCAGGGCACACCGGGAAGGGTGGATATCGGTCACCACCATCATGTCCAATCCAATAAAATCCTTTGGATCATTAACCACAATGATGACCTCATTGAATAATTTTAAAAACAGATCATGGATCCGTGTGAGCATCATATCTTTTCCCACCCTGCGGAAGGTCTTTTTTTCCCCGGGAAGCCGGCTGTTTTTCCCGCCCGCCAGAATCACCCCTGTACAATCATATTTCATTCACGCCCCATTTCGTTGAAAATAGTTACGAACCCTGTCCGGTGTATTATAAGAACTTGAACTTAAAATCAAGGTGTTGCTCCCCGGAAAAAAAGATGATACAAAATTTGAGTCAGGCAATTTAAGATTTGCCGGACACAGATATTTTACCCCGGAATGAGAGAGGCAGTCTATGAAAAAGAAAAAAACGATTCTCAATGATCAGGATTTTAAACGCATCATTACCCGAATCGCCTATGAAATAATTGAAGTCCACAAAGGGGTTCAGAACCTGGGTCTTGTAGGTATCCAGACCCGGGGGGATTCCCTTGCCAAACGACTTGCCGATCAGATCCAGGCCATCGAAAAAGTCATTGTCCCCGTGGGCAGCATGGACATCAATATGTATCGGGATGACTGGACCAAAATCAGCTATCAACCAACGGTGAGGCCCTCAAAAATTCCCTTTAATGTGGATGATAAAAACATCATCCTGGTAGATGATGTTTTGTATACGGGCCGCACCATCCGAGCGGCCATGGATGCTCTCATGGATTTTGGCCGGCCCTCTCGCATAGAACTTGCTGTCCTGGTTGACAGGGGACATAGGGAACTGCCCATCCAGGCCGACTACAAAGGAATTTTTGTGGATACGGAACCAGAAGATATGATCCATGTCCATGCCATCGAACATGACGGTGAGGACCTAGTTTACAAGGAAATTGAAAAATGAGTACCCTATTGCATAAACAAGAAACCCCCAACAACATCAAAGTGGCCGTTCTCTCCATCTCCACCACCCGAAAAATTTCCGAAGACAAAAGCGGGGCATGGATCAAAAAACAGACCAAAAAAGAAGGACACGAGGTGGTCATCCACCAGGTGGTCACCGATGAAGTTACAGCCATCCAGGAGCTTGTCCACCATATCACAGAGAAAATCAACCCGGATGTCATTATCATGACCGGCGGCACCGGTATCAGCCCCAAGGATGTCACCATTGAAGCGATACGCCCTTTGTTTGAAAAAGAACTCACCGCCTTTGGCCCTTTGTTTGCCCAGCTAAGCTTTGAAGAAATCGATTCTGCCGCCATTTTATCCCGGGCCACCGCTGGCATTATAAAGCAAACCATTGTCTTCTGTATGCCCGGCAGTATCAAGGCCTGCAAACTGGCCTGCAACAACCTTATCTTTCCTGAACTTGGACATTTGCTAAAGCACATAAAGGAATAAGTATGAAAAAATTTATCGCTGACTGGGAAGAAAACGACACCCGAACCAAACAGGCATTTACAGAACTTTTGGACCATTTAAACAGCCTGACCGATATCAGTCTTGAGTTTAACGCCCGCCCCGGGGTCAGTTATTCCCTTCGCCCTCGGCACGCAAACCAGACGGACAAATCTTTGTTTGCCATGGTGGATGTCATTGATGACGACCCAAAAGAAAGATGGCTGTCCGTCTGTTTTTACGGAGAAATGATCACAGATCCCGAAGAAGCCGGAGATCTGATCCCCGAGGGTCTTATGGGGGAAGACGGATATTGTTTTGATCTCTATGAATATGATGCACAAGAGATCCTCTATCTAAAAGAACGCCTGACCCAGGCCCATGAAAACGCCTCAAAATAAACCGACAAAATGATAAGTTGTCCCGCCCACAATATGTGGCATGGGACCGCGATTCTACTATGGAGACACGTATCTGTTAAACGCTGGAGCAGAACGCTCCAGGGCGTTTGTTTGGGGATCATCCCGGTCAGACACATAATTAAAGCTTCCCTTTCTGATATTAAAAAAAAATAACTCTGGGAAGCTGAATAACATTCCCCTAAGTCCTTTTTGGGCGAGGGCACCTTGATCCATCGGCAATGTCAATAGTCCTAGGGCAGAGAACAGCCCAGTATATACCGTATTGACTGCACCGTACAAAGGACGGGGCCAGACAACATCATCTGTAAAAAACAAAAAGGGGCTATCACCGGGAAGAGGTTTGTATACGCTGGAGGATAGCGTATTAAACTCCCTTAAATATACAGCAGTTGCATTGGTTTCAGTGGTATACATACGGGCCACCATCCGTTTTCGATAGGACGGCAGCACTTCTGTTTGTTTAATTCGAAATCGCCTTGAAATTAACCCATAGAGTCGGAAGGGAATATGGGAAAAGAATTCACCGGGTCGGATATATCCGCCCAGAGCATGTTTGACTTCTTCCATCGACTCAAATGAATCGTTAATTATACGCAGGAGTTCTGTGGCACAATTTCTATTGATAAGGTCATAGGGATAACATGTTTTTAACTGTTGTTGATAGGTCTTACGGGCAAGTCGTACGTATGCCAATCTTGGCGTTATATTTGTCCAGCATACCGGTTTTACGGCCAATGAAACAGGCCCCGGTTTCGATGGAATCAACCGTCCATGAGCTACTCGGACACTTGCTCTCATCCGCTGCCCCTTCTCAAGTTCCGCATATCGCCCGCCGCTTTCTTCCAGTAAGTTGTAATTTCTCTCATCCAACGCCGATTTTGTGAAGGATTCTCTTCGAATATCCAGATAGGTTCTCCGACTCCGATCCACCAATTCGGCCATGACAACAGGATCTTCCCTTAAGTTCCTTTCCAAAACAATTTGTGCATCAGCTGGAAAGGCATCCAGCAGTACCATCCGATTTTCATCAAGACTTCGACGGACAGCCTGATAGCGGGCCACGGCCAGCAAAAGTGGATATCCCCAATCCGGCCTTTTGGAAACCGGCAGTCTGACGACGGTGGCCATAAGCCCCCTTGCATAAACTTTTAAAAGCATCTGCTCATTAACATTGAGTTTAGACGGGTCTCCGGGTTGGGCGATGGCACTAATATCCCTTAATCCATCGTTACGCAGCGGTCGTGCCTCTTGTATCATAGACAATGCCGCCCGTTTAAGACGATTTCGCTGATATTGATTAAAAATAGAAACCATTGTCGGAGGATAAGCGGTATTGGAAATTTTGCTGGTCCCAGGCACCGTTACATCAATAGGGATATTGGCCAGTTCCTGATCAAGATTCTGAATACCATTTTTAAGAAAATCTTTGCCGTGGGCCAAGACCACGGCAGAGCGAAGTGTTTGTACTGAAGAAGATTGTTCGGTTTCTTGGGAAAACAACCCCACCCCCTTCACCATGATATCATTTTTACACAAAACCAAGTCAGACAATAACTTTTCATCAGCTTGTAATGCCTCAAGTCGTTCCATATGAGCTTCTTGAATTAGGTAATATCGGTTCAAATGGTGTTGAATAAGCCCAAAGTTTTTTGCACTGACTGAAATATGGGCCACATTAAGGGTACGATTTTCTAAATCGTTATAGATATAGCGAAAATAGGACCAGCGATCCCTAACTATCCGGAAAAAACCATCGGGAAACACCTGAAAATGGTATACCATATCTCCCAGGCGCAATGCGGTGTGCCCGCCGCTGGAATTGCCAATGTTGGAATCAATGTAAATAAATTGAATCGATTGAGGGAATCGGTTTGAACCCCCAGAGGCATCGGTTGCCATCAGGAGACATAGGAAAAGCATAATCGGGACAGATAGCCGGTGAGCGCAATGATACAAAAATGAGATCATCACCGTTTCGGCCCCGACAATATCACGTTGAATAATTAAAAAAATAGTCAGGAATGATAACCAGCCAATATTAGCTTTAATTTGTTCTGATCCGTTTTAGAAACATGCTTAACAAAGTTGGTTTCCAAAACCTGAGCCTTGGATACGCCAGCCTGCCGGAGGCCCATCCCAATGGCCAGATATGTAGATTCATCCCCTTCCCAATCGGTAATGCAATGCCGTTCGGCAAGGGTGCTCAATTCTATCATATAATCCTCATCGGACAGATTTAAAACAAAAGCGGTGGCGGCATATTCACTGATATCATACATATATTCTCTTTTGGCCACATAATTATCGCTGGAAGAAAGAGAGGAATTGGAACTTGATTTACTCGACTCATTGGATTTCCCGCTGGAATAAGAAAGGGAGCAACCGCTCAAAAATATTATAATCACAAAAAGAGATGTTAATTTTATTATTGTTTTCATCAATACCGCCTTTATTCGATGATTCGAATTAATTGTCCATAAAATATAAATTATTATACCAAAATCATCTATCGCATGGATGATTTAAAGTCAAGTTTTGATAACTGATCCTTCCTTCCAAAAAGTAGAATCAAGGCTACCCCCCAGTTCAGAGTCTCTTAGACGGAAAAACGAATGTTTAAAATGTCCCCGTCTTTGACAATATACTCTTTACCTTCCACGTAGATCTTACCGTTTTTCTTAAGTTCTGCCTCGGAACCAAGGGCTATGAGTTCATCATATTTAAACACCTCTGCCCGGATAAATCCCCGTTGAAGATCCGAATGGATCACCCCGGCAGCCACTGGGGCCTTGGAATGTTCCCGGACCAGCCACTGACGGACTTCATCAGTACCCACGGTGAAAAAGGAAATCAAATTCAAGGATTTCAAACACAGGCGGGTCAGGGTTTCAAGGGTGGTGGTGGTAATCCCCATATCCGCCAAAAACTCCGCTTTCTCTTCCTCTGAATCCAGCATGACAATCTCGGCTTCTACCTTGGCAGAAACCAACATTACCTCTATTGTCAACCGGTCACAGCTTTCCTTAAATCCTGCCAGCAGGGAGTCGTTCCCCAGATCATCCTCGGACACGTTTACGGCAATCACCAGCTTTTTTCGGGTGATAAAGGGATAGGATCGAATCATTCGGTCCTCGTCTTCACTCATTTCCAACAATCGTAAAGGCAGTTCCTGCTCCAGATGTTCCTTGAGCCGGATCATCACCCCCAATTCCTTTTGCTGCTCCTCGTCCTTGATTTTTTTCACCATGGCCTCAAGACGCTCGATCCGTTTTTCCACAAAGATCTGATCGTGCATGACCAACTCTGAGTTAACCATTTCAAAATCTCTGATGGCATCCACCGATCCGTCTTCATGATAAATGGCATCATCCTCAAAGGCACGAACCACATGGCAAATGGCGTCCATATCAGCAATGTCCCGAAAAATATCCCCCCGTGAAATGGTTTCCGCCTCCATTTTCGGCAGGAGTACCAGGTCAATCCTGGCACGAACATTTTTTT
>CAXHYW010000112.1:0-8547 GCA_964021475.1 uncultured Desulfobacteraceae bacterium
ATACGATCTTCTCCGGAGTGACTGGAGTTCAGACGTGTGCTCTTCCGATCTCATCATTGTGTTGAGAAAATAGTTGCTGACCAGATCAACACCCGGGAATACTTTTTTTCTCTGTGCTGCAAGTCCACCTGTTCGAGATCGATAATATTTGAGAACAACCTTATCAAAAGATAAATTATCACGACAATCAATTTGCTAATAAAATTATTTGTTTTGTCAAATCATAAGCTGTATACTGATTTTTATTCAATTCGATTTCAATCGATATAATTCTAAGTTGAGAAGTAAATTTTCTTTACGAAAATATAAATTATATAATTATAGATTATATAATTTTACCTATCGCGACTTGCCGTTAAAACTCATTAATTTAGTCATCTAGCCATACCGGATAAAAGGCATCGGATAAAAAAAATTCAAGAAATATAATAATAAAAGGAGACCGATTATGACCATGAAACAAAAAATTATGGGCCCGATTATTATGTGTGCTTTGCTGGTGCTGGGTATGTTTCTTGTCACCTGGTATGCCACATCTAATCAGAAGGATGACGGGCTGGTCATCAACCTGGCCGGTAGACAGCGGATGTTGTCCCAGAAAATGACCAAAGAGTTTCTTCTGGTTACGGAAAAATCCCGGCAAAGCAACAGTATTGACAAAGCATCTGCTGATCAGGTCCGGGCCACCATGGAGGTTTTTGATATCACTTTAAAAGCCTTGACTCATGGTGGAAAAGCGCCACTTGATTTGGATCTTACCAAAACCCAGTTCCGACTATGCCCCAAGGCCGAGGAGCCTGTATTTTCTCAACTTTTGATCGTAAATAAAAAATGGCAGACATTTACCGGGAATATGGAGATAATCCTTCAGGGAAAAGATAAAAACAAGGAATTGACCCAGTGGATATTGTTTAACAATGTGCCCCTTCTCAAGGAGATGAATAAGGCTGTGGTCATGATGCAGTCGCAGTCTGAGGCAAAAATCAGAATACTGCTCACAACACAGCTGGCAGCAGTCTGCATCGGCGTTATCATGATTGTGGTGTCAACTTTGATAATTATCCGTATCAGCAGAAAACTCAATGAAATTACCCTGAGTCTGGATTCAGGCGCAGACCAGGTCAATGGCGGGTCTGATGCCATTGCTTCATCCAGTACTCTTTTGGCAGACGGTGCCTCCTCCCAGGCGGCTTCCATTGAGCAAACGTCATCTGCATTGACCGAGCTTGCATCCATGACAGATAATAATGCTCAGAATGCAAAACAAACCAATATCCTGATGCAGGATGTTGAAACCCTTGTGACATCAACCAATACTTCCATGGAAAATTTTACCACATCCATGGAGGAGATTATCAATGCCAGTAAGGAAACATCTAACATCATCAGAACCATTGATGAGATTGCATTCCAGACCAACCTTTTAGCCCTGAATGCTGCGGTTGAAGCCGCCCGGGCAGGGGAAGCCGGTGCAGGGTTTGCCGTAGTGGCCGATGAAGTGAGAAATCTTGCCATACGGGCGGCGGATGCAGCCAAGACCACATCCGGTCTCATTGAACAGACCATTAAGAATGTAGACAGCGGTGGAGAGCTCCTGGCTTCAGTCAACGAAGAATTTGGCAAAGTTCTGGGCAAAACCAAAGAAGCCGTGTCCATGATTGCCGAGATTGCAGAAGCTTCGGTACAGCAGTCAGAAGGAATTGCTCAGATTACCAGTGCTGTCTGTGAACTGGATAATGTGGTTCAAGAAAATGCGGCTACCGCAGAAGAATCTGCCAGTGCTTCCGAAGAAATGAGTGCCCAGGCGATGCAGCTTAAAGAAATCGTAAATGACATTGTTAACCTGACCGGGTCCAAAAGCCATGAATCCCGTATAGAGGGCTATGATATGGGAACCTTTGAAGACAAAGGTGATCCATTCACATCCAGGGCGCTGGAAATCAGACCGGGTTGATCGGATAGAAACCGAGAAAAAGAAAATTCGCCGATTTTTATAAAGGAAGATTACAAAATGTACAGAGAATGAACCTTGATGGTACCGCAACCAATATCCAGAATCTCCATAAACTTCTCTATGGACGGATTACGTTTTGAATCACTAGTGACACCCCCGCCATACGAACGACCCAAAATGAAGGAATTGAATATAGCCAATTACAGGCCGCTTGACAGCGCCCCCATAATCCGTCATAAAGAGCGATAATTTTAAGGAAAAAAAACGCAACAATGATAAAAGCAACACTAAAGACAGGCTCCATTCTTCTTTCCATACGCCACAGACAGGGTTATCGTGTGCACTGGAGCTGGCTTTTGTAATTGCGACAAAATTAAATAAATTATAAAAAAGCCCGCTTCAAACAGAAAGCGGGCTTTTTTTATGGAGAATACCCAATGGGATTCATGAAAAACTATCTGAGTCAAACCACTAAAAATTTTATTGCCCTGCTGTTCAAGCTGGCATTGCCCATTACATTACAAAATTTTTTAAGCTCCTCCATGACCTTCATGGATACCTTGATGATCGGGCAATTAAATGAAACGGCCATTGCGGCCGTTGGGATTGCCAACCAATTTGTATTTATCTTTATCATCATACAATTTGGGATTCACGGCGGGGTGGCGATTTTTACCGCACAATACTGGGGAAAAAAAGATTTAGCCAATATTAAAAAACTTGGGGGAATCGGTCTTATTGCAGGGCTTACCCTGGGTTCCCTGTTTACTTTCCTGGCAATGGTCACCCCCGATGCTGTGATGGGACTGTTCACCCGCGACCCCGAAGTCATCTCCCTGGGGTCCACCTATCTATGGATTGTGGGATTAAGTTTTGGAATATCGGTATTCACATTATCCTATATGAACAACCTGAGAAGCATGGAGATTGTCAAGCCCCCCATGTACGCAAGCCTCATCGCCGTGGTGCTCAACCTTATTCTTAACTATATCCTGATATTCGGACACCTGGGATTTCCTGCCATGGGGGTTAAAGGTGCTGCCATTGCCACCTGTATATCCCGGTTTGTTGAAGGATTTGCCCTCATGGGTATGGTGTATTGGAAAAAATATCCCATTGCGGCAACACTCTCTGAAATGGTAGATTTTGATGCCGCATTTTTAAAAAAAGTGCTGACCACCTGCTGGCCCGTGTTTTTAAACGAGCTGGTCTGGGTGACCGGCATCAGCCTCTACAATGTGGTCTATGCCAGGATCGGCACCCAGTCCATTGCCGCGGTAAATATTGTGGCCTCCATTGAAAATTTCATGATGATCCCCTTTTTCGGGATGTTTTTTGCAGGATCCATCATCATCGGCAATAGTATTGGAGCGGGAAAACCAGATGAAGCCTATTCATACGGCAAGCTTCTGCTGATGGTGCAGTTTTCCATGGCCCTTATTGCCGGAGGCATTATGATCCTTTCAAGAGAGATGATTCTCTCTTTGTATAATATATCAGATATTGCCTATATGAACGCCTATCACCTGATGCTTGTCTCGGGCCTGGCATTGTGCTTCAAAATCACCAATTTCACCAATGTGGTCAGCGTCCTGCGGGGAGGCGGAGATACCCGGTTCGGGTTTCTCCTGGATCTTACCGGGGTCTGGTGTATCGGAGTTCCCATGGCGTTTTTCGCAGCCTTCATCCTGAATCTGCCGGTATATTGGGTCATGGCACTGGTGATGACAGAAGAAGTCTACAAACTGGCCCTGGGGATTCCCCGATTTTTATCCCGAAAATGGATACGAAACCTGGTCAGAAATTAATAGGCTCATCCCCTTTTAAAAACATTTACCCAGCACTCTCCGGAGGCGGACCATTGCAAGTTAACACTCGGTTTTGGATTTCTAAAATTCGATTTGCATTGTGCCACTATCTATTGTATCGTAATTATTATTGAATGGAGTATCCATTATTGTTCAGATAGATAAATGAGTTTAGAAATACTCGGAATATGACAGGTATTCCATTCCAGAGATACATCCATTTCCACAAAAAAAGAGATTTCATATGTCTAAAAAACCGACTCGCGAAGAATTGGAGAAAAGGATTCATGATTTAGAGCTATCAGCGCTTGAGTGCAAATTGGCTAAGGAGGCTCTGGAAAAAAACAAGTCCTTTTTTGAGGGAATCGTCGAGTGCATGACAGATTGGATATGGGAGGTTGGTGCCGATGGGCGGTATACCTTTTGTTCAAAAAAAATTAAAGCGGTGCTGGGATACTCCCCTGAAGAAATATTGGGAAAGACCCCATTCGATTTTATGGCGCCTGATGAGGCGGAACGAATTGGCAATATTTTTAAGAACATTGTCAGTAAAAAAGAATCGATAAAAAACCTGGAAAATTGGAATATTCATAAGAATGGTCGGCCGGTGTGTCTTTTGACAAATGGTGTGCCCCTAATTGATGAAGACGGAAACTTGACTGGATTTCGCGGCGTTGATAGTGATATCACAGAACGTAAGCAGATGTTGATCACACTACGGGAGAGCGAAGCACGTCTGAAATCAATCCTGTTCGCAATCCCGGGCCCAATGGTAATCTATAACGACAAGGGGGAACCGGAATACTTAAACACCGCCTTTACCGGTGTCTTTGGGTGGACACTGGATGAATTGAAGGGGAGACGAATTCCCTTTGTCCCTGATGATGAGAAAGAGGCAACTGGTGAGAAGATAAAAGAGTTGTTTACCATTGGAGGATCAGTACTATTTGAGACAAAAAGGCTTACCAAACAGGGCAAACAATTAAATGTTATTATCAGCGCTGCCATCATTAAAAATGTTAAAGATGAGATAACAAATATGGTTGTAAATCTCACAGATATCACCGAGCAGAAAAAGATGAAGCAAAAGACCAGGGAAGCCAGTGATAACTTTAATAATGTTTATAATAATGCGTTTAGTGCCATCTCCACCATTGACGGCGATAGATTCATCGATTGTAACACTGCATTTGTAGACATGTTAAATGCCGGTGCCAAGGAAGAGGTCCTTAACACACATCCGTCTAAATTATCCCCTAGTATCCAGCCGGATGGCAGGGCCTCGTTTGAAAAGGCAAATGAAATGATCGCCATTGCCTTTGAAAAAGGATTTAATAATTTTGAATGGATTCACAAAAAAATTACCGGCGAAACCTTTCCCGTTGATGTTTCATTAACAAGGACAAATTTCAAGGGCAAGCCAGTACTACATTGTGTATGGAAAGATCTTTCCGCGGAAAAAACAATGATCCAAACTCTCAATAGTGCAAAAGAGAAGGCCGAGGTGGCTGTCAAAACCAAAGCTGAATTCCTGGCCAACATGAGCCACGAGATCCGCACCCCCATGAATGGGGTAACCGGGATGATTGACATGCTCCTGGACACCGATCTAACAGCCGAGCAGCAAGACTTTGCCCTGTCCGTACGAACAAGTGCCGATGCCCTTCTCATGCTGATCAATGATATCCTTGATTTTTCCAAAATCGAGGCTGGAAAGCTGGACATGGAGGAGATCAATTTTGACCTGAGACCGACCCTTGAGAGTTTGAGTGATGTGATGGCCATCAAGGCCTATGAGAAGGGGGTGGAGTTTGCATGTCTGATCCATGACAGGGTTCCCTGTTTTCTAAAGGGTGATCCTGGCCGGCTACGCCAGATTCTGACCAATCTTACGGGAAATGCCATTAAATTTGTGGAAAAGGGGGAGGTATCCATCAGCGTGGATCTTGAAAACCAAACCGATACCACAGCTACTCTTCTTTTTAAAGTAAAGGATACCGGAATCGGTATTCCCGTGGACACGATGGACCTTCTCTTTGAATCCTTTACCCAGGCAGACGCTTCCATGACCAGAAAGTACGGCGGTACAGGCCTTGGTCTCACAATCTCAAAGCAGCTTTCAGAGCTGATGGGGGGCCAGATAGGCGTTGAAAGCCAGGAAGGTGAGGGATCGACATTCTGGTTCACGGTTGTCCTGAAAAAACAGACCGGGCCAGGGGTAATGGACATTGTTATCCCTGAAGATATCAAGGGAGAGAACATCCTTGTGGTGGATGATCTTGCCATCAACCGATTGGTTTTCGGGGAGTATCTGAAATCATGGGGGTGCAATTTTGCCCAGGCCGAAAACGGAGATCAGGCCCTGGCCAAACTAAAGGATGCCGTTGACAGATCAGACCCATTTCATATTGCCATCCTGGATATGCAGATGCCTGAAATGACAGGAGAAAGCCTGGGGCGCAGGATCAAACAAGACCCCGCACTTAAAGAGACTCTCCTTGTCATGGCGACTTCCATGGGGCAGCGGGGAGATGCGAAAAAGATGGAAGAGATAGGTTTTACAGCTTTTATCACCAAACCGGTTAAGAAAGCGATTCTCTTTGACTGTCTCCGGCTTGTTCTGGGCCTGACCGATGACCATTTAACTCAGGCTTCAAGAGATATCATTACAAGTTATACAGTGGAAGATCTCAGGGGAAAGAATAAAAAAGCCCATCGCCCCTTGAGAATACTATTGGCAGAAGATAATAAAATAAACCAGAAAGTAGCCAAAAAGATGCTAGAAAAAATGGGTCATGGCGTGATAATTGTCAACAACGGTAAAGAGGCGCTTGAAGTATTTCAAAACAATGAATTTGACCTTATTCTTATGGACGGCCAAATGCCGGTGATGGACGGGTTGGAAGCCACAAGGGCAATTCGAGAAAAAGAAGAAAACTCTAATATTGGCAGGATTCCGATCATCGCTGTTACGGCCAATGCCATGAAGGGTGACCGGGAACAGTTTTTGGCAGCGGGTATGGATGACTATATTTCAAAACCAATAAAAGGCAGTATGCTTGAGAAAGTCATAGAGCGGGTTATGGGTTAAAAAGCTTTATTTGCCAATCGCCTTGGAGGCCGCCCATTATTGAAGGAAGATTAACCTACTCCAGAATGATTTTTGTTTGAAAATGAAAGCGGAGCATCATGAGCAGGGCTGAGGCGCTCAGGCCGATGAGCAGGCCGTACCAGATCCCCATGATTCCCAGATCAAAGTTGAAGGCCAGGATATATCCGGCAGGCAGACCGATGACCCAATAGGCAGCCAGGGTGAGAAGGGTGGGAATCCTCATGTCTGTTATGCCCCTGAGAATACCGACCCCCACGGCCTGGGTGCCGTCGGAGAGCTGGAAAAAGGCCACAACAATGAGCAGACCGGCTGCCATGTCTATGACCTGGGGATCCAGGGAGTAAAGCCCAGGTAAAAAATTTCTGAGGGACACAAAGATAAGGCCTGCCAGTCCCATGAACACTGCGCAGAGAAAGGCTGCGCTGAATCCGGCCGCCCTCACATCAACTGCACTGCCCCGTCCCAGGGCATTGCTCACCCGGATGGTACCTGCCGCAGAGATACCCATGGCCCCCATAAAAGAGATGGAGCCCAGATTCAGGGCGATCTGGTGGGCGGCAAGTTCCCTGGCCCCCATCCAGCCCACAATCACGGAAGAGGCGGTAAAGGCTGAAACTTCGAAGAAATACTGACAGGCGCCCGGGATGCCGATACCCAGCAGTTGCTTCATCATGGAAAAGTCAAGTTTTCTATACCGCAGGGAGGGATCAAATCGCTTCAGACTTGGTGCCGTCATGACGACAACCACAAGGCAGACAGCCATAAATATTCTTGAGGAAAAGGTGGCAATCCCTGCGCCGGTAAGTCCCAGGGCAGGGGCGCCCAAATTACCAAAAATAAAGACCCAGTTTACAAAGACATTCACCAGGTTGGCAATGAGGGTAATGACCATGGCTGGTTTTAAAAAGCTCACCCCTTCTGCAAATTGACGAAAGGACTGGAACAACATCAAAGGAATCATGGACAACCCTAGCACCTGCATATAGAGAATGGCCGGGGCCACAATGGCCTGGGGCTGGTTCAGAAAACGAATGCTTTCAGCCGCCAGGAAGGTCAGGCCGCAGAGAACCACCCCGAAGATCATATTCAGAAGCAAGCCCTGGCGGAGAACCACCCCGCAGTCCTCGTCCCTGCCCGCCCCAAGGGCAATGGCGGTCAGGGGGGTGACCGCCATGGAAATCCCCATGCCCACCACCATGATCAGCATGAACAGAGCATTGCCAATGCCAGCCGCAGCCAGGGCCTCGGTACCCACTCGGCCCACCATGATATTGTCTGCCACAGACATGGTGAGTTGGCCGATCTGCCCCACGATAATGGGCAAAGATAAATAGAATGTTTTTTTGATGTGGTCGGTGTACATGGGCGGTCTGGCCTTTTATATAAATCTGTGTATATCTGGTTTGACCCTGGGATCTTATTCATTCCCAAGGGAGGCCATACATAACACAATTGATTATAAATCAATACCTGGATATAGTGAATCTGAAAATTTAACCGCAAAACTGGAGGTAAAATGGGCCCTCAAAACCGTATCACAGAACCCTGCGACTTATTGGATGCCAACGGACACCTCATTCATCCCGGATATGCCACCCGTCCCCTGTGGCGATATGACCGCAAAAAAATAAAAGCACCCAGACATCGAATCAAGGAGTGGGACTACTATTATG
>CAXHYW010000113.1:0-8525 GCA_964021475.1 uncultured Desulfobacteraceae bacterium
CAGCAGATTGTCATTCTAACCAAATTTGTGAAAAAATCCAAATAAGACAAATAAATAAAACCAAAAAAATGGAAGGATCATCATGACCACCCCCTTTGAAATGGGCCCCATCCGGCCGGTGGATGAAGCAGACAGCTTGCTTATCCGTACCACCCGGGGCTGTCCCTGGAACAGATGCACCTTTTGCACCCTGTACAAGAAGATGAAATTTTCCCTGCGGTCTGTGGCGGATATCAAAAAAGATATTCTGGCAGCCAAAGACTATTTTAGCGGCCATCCCTTTGAAACCTGTTTCTTACAGGATGGGGACAGTTTTGTCATGGAAACAAAGGATTTGATTGAGGTGTTGGAATCCCTTAAAGAGGCCTTTCCTTCATTGAAGCGGATCTCAAGTTATGGAAGAGCCCAGACCATGGTCAAAAAAAGCTCTAGTGACATGGGAAAAATCCGGGAGGCCGGTTTAAACAAGTTGTATTGCGGGATGGAGTCCGGATCTGCCCGGGTGTTGAAAAATGTCAAAAAGGGGATCACCCCGGAATCCATCATTCGCTCCGCCCAAATGGCCAGACAAGCCGGCATGGACATGACTCAGTTCATCATTTTGGGGCTTGGGGGCAAAGAACTTTCAAGGGAACATGCCATTGAAACGGCCAGGGTGCTCAATGAAATAAACGCCGATGATATAAGGGTGTTGACCATCGGGGTGAAGTCCGATTCTGATCTGGGTCGAAAGATGGCTGAAGGCAAATTTACCCTGCCCTCGGAAGCGGAAATCATTCGGGAACAGCGGCTGCTGATCGAAAATCTTTCCGGGATTGAAAGCCATTATGCCAACCATCACAATGTGGATTTGTTGATGGAGGTTAGGGGGCAGTTGCCCCGGGACAAGGCCAAACTTCTGGCCGTTCTGGATCGGTTTCTGGGGCTTGATCCAGGCGACCAGATTAATTTTGTCCTGGGTCGGCGACTGGGATACTACCGGCGACTGTCAGACATGGAAAATGATCAAACCCACCAGTTTGTTGAAAAACAGGCCCAGAAAATACGGGAGGGGCAGGAGCCCTTTGAAGAAATTTTTCACCGCTTGAGAAAACAGGTTATTTAAGGGGAGGGGGGGTTGAGAAAGGTTCCGAGGTCATGAGCTTTTTTTTCAGGCCGGACAGACGCAGGGCGGTTTTGTTGTTTTGAAAGGCAATTTCAAGGGCACGGCTGGCCCCCACAATGATGACCAGATGTTTGCCCCGGGTCATGGCGGTGTAGAGAAGGTTCCGCTGGAGCAAGGGAAAATGGGCTGTTGTTAAAGCGATGATCACAGCAGAATATTCAGACCCCTGGGATTTATGAACCGATATGGTATAGGCAAGGGTCAGTTCGTCCAGTTCCAACAGCTCATAGTCGACAATTCGACCGTCATAGTCCACCAGCACTTTCCCTTCGGACTTGCTGACGTCGTGGACCAGGCCGATATCCCCGTTAAACACATCTTTTTCGTAATTATTTTTCAGGTGCATCACCTTGTCCCCGAGCTTAAAGGTGATCCCCCGACTTTCTATACCCTCTTGTGTCTCATTGAGCACGGCCTGGAGCTGTTGATTCAGGTTGATGGTGCCAGCCTCTCCCTTGTGCATGGGGGTGAGTACCTGGATTTCGCCGATGTGGGGAAAGGCGGCTGGAATCCTTTTTGAGCACAGTTCCAATATGGTTTCCACCACCTTTTGGGGGGTATTGTTTTCAATAAAATAAAATTCAGACTTCTCCGGGGTCGCTGCTTTAAAATCCGGCATTTGGCCGTTTCGGATACTGTGGGCGTGCATGACAATGGGGCTTTCCTTGGCCTGGCGGAAAATCTTGGTCAGGGAAAATACCCGCACCCTGTCAGATTCAATCACATCGGACAACACATTACCCGGCCCCACCGAGGGCAACTGAAAGGTATCCCCCACAAGGATGAGACAGGCCATGGCCGGCATGGCGGTGATCAGGTGGTACATGAGATGGGTATCCACCATGGAGGCCTCGTCCACCACAAATACGTCCAGGTCCAACGGATTGGCAATATTTCTATCAAAATTTTTATTCTCATGGTCAAACCCCAACAACTTGTGCAGGGTAAAGGCTTTTTTCCCGGTCACCTCGGACAGGCGTCGGGCAGCCCGACCCGTGGGGGCGCCCAGGACCACTGTCAGGTTCAGCTTTTTGAATACCGTGCACAGGGCCCGGACCAGGGTGGTTTTTCCGGTGCCTGGCCCCCCGGTGATCACGGCAATTTTCTGCTCCAGCACCTGGGTGACCACATCTAACTGCTCCCGGGACAACTTGACCGCCAGGGTTGTCAACACCTCTTCAACTATTTGATCTTCGCTGATGGCGTAATTGGGGGTCTTGACGGTCAACAGCGCTTTGATGCGTGAGGCAATAATGGTTTCTGCCCTGAAAAGTCTGGTGAGATAGACATGGGTTCTGTCTTGTTCATTGGCGTCATTTGCATTTTGGGCATTTTGGGCTGGGGCATCGGGGGGCTCATCAGGCATCTGGCCAGTCTCTTGTCCGGGCTCTTGCCCGGTGTCTTCTCCTGGTTTTTCTTCTGGAGGTTCCACCACCACTTCCTTTGAATTTACCAATTCCATAAGAGGAAGCTCAAACAATTTTCGGGTTACACCCCCGAGTCTTGCGCAGGCTGTGAAGAGAGCGGATTTTCGGGCATAGACATGGCCCTCATTTTCCTCCATGAGTAATTGGCAGATCAGGCATGCCTCCAGCCTTTTTTTATCCTCCCGTTCAATACCATTTTTCCGGGCAATGATATCAGCAGCGTGGAACCCAAACCCCGGGATATCCTTTGCAAGAAGATAGGGGTCTGTCTTGAGAACCTCCAGAGCATTGGTGCCATAGGTTTGTAAAATAGGACCGGCATAAAGGGCGCCCACCTGGTGGTGCTGGAGAAACTGCATGACCCGCCGGACCGAGTGATGCTTGTTCCAGGCCCGTTCAATGAGCCCTTTTTTGGCCTTGCCGATTCCGTTAACGGTGGTCAGTTTGTCCGGCTCATTCTCGATGATTGTAAGCGTCTCTTCTTTAAACGTGTCCACTATCCGGTTGGCGAGCCCTTTGCTGATGCCCTGTATCAACCCCGATCCCAGATAGCGTCTGATCCCTGCAATCGTGGCCGGCAGGGTCACCTGATAGGTAACCGCCTCGAATTGATCCCCGTATTTGGGATGGGATATCCATTTGCCGGACAGGGTCAGGCTTTCTCCCTTTGCCACCCCGGCAAGATACCCCACCACGGTAATGGGCTCGGGGATTCCTTGTACCTGTATTTTGCAGACGGTATAATGATTTTCCGGATTCTGATAGGTGATCCGGGAGAGAACCCCTTTTATGGTAATCATACTTTTTTTACGTGGTCTTTTTTCATGTTATTAATGATCCAAAGGGCGGCGTCAAACAGATCTTTTCCAAAAAAATCAGGGATGACCCCTTTCTCTTTCAGGGTGTTTATGGCCTGGCGGCCGTTACCCGTAGCCACCAGAATGTTTTTGCTGCACTTAGCTGAAAGCCCGCACTCAATGTCCTTGGCAGAGTCCCCCACCATACACGAGTGGGCAGGATCTATGTCGTGGGTGGCCATGGCCTGTAAAATCAGTCCGGGAAGGGGTTTGCGGCAATCACACCCGGCTTGCGGGGTGTGGGGACAAAAAAAGATATCCATGATATGACCGCCTGCTGCTTTTACCCCGGTTTTTAATTTATTAAATATGGCATCCAGTACCAATGGGGAGACCATGCCCCTGCCGATGGCGGACTGGTTGGTGATCAGGATGACATCAAATCCGTGTTGGGTGAGAAGGGCAATGGCCTGGGGGCTTCGAGGGATAAAATGAAACTCGTCCGGGGTTTTGATATAGGCATCAGAGTCCTGGTTAATCACCCCGTCCCGGTCCAGAAAAACGATTTTTTTCATTTCTTTTGCCGTTACTCTGCAACGGCAAAGGTGTTGGCAAACCCTTCGGTCATGAGTCGTTTGCTGAATTCGACGGCGTCTTTCAGATTGGTGAACTTACCGATTCTGACCCTGTAAAATAGGCCTCTGTCATCTTCATAGGGAACAAAATGGGCATTCAGATAGGTTGCGGATAATTTTTTCCGGTAGTTTTCCGCATTGGTTTTCACCTTAAAGGCCCCTACCTGGACGGTGAAATTGCCCTTCCAATAATCGAGGGGTTTAAATGTTGTGGGCTCTTTGGTGGTCTTGGAATAAGCGGTTGCTTTTCCCAGGGCTGTGACCGTTACCCGGGCCGTACCGGCTCCCACCATACCGATTTTATTGGCCCCGGTATGGGACAGATCAATGATTCGGCCCGTAACAAAGGGTCCCCGGTCATTGACCCGCAGGGTGACCTCTTTTCCGGTATCGTGGCTGTAAACCTTTACCCAGGTTCCCATGGGAAGGGTCTTGTGGGCAGCGGTCATGGCGTACATATTATAGGTCTCCCCATTGGAGGTTTTTCTGCCGTGGAATTTTTTACCATACCAGGAAGCAATTCCTTTCTCCTGGTATCCCTGGGCGCTGTCCATGGGGGTATACCGCTTGCCGGCAATGGTATAGGGTCGTTGGGTGGCAGGGGTCTTGCCCGTTTTCTTGCCTGGTATTGTTTTCTTGCCAGTGTATTTGGGGGCTGGTTTTCTGCTGTGTTCATAGGACACCGGTTTTTTGGAACATCCACCGGTCAATACCAGGGAAAAAAGGATCAGAGAAAAAATGATCAGGAGAAATGAATATCCAAAGGGTGTTCTTTGCAGGGCAGTTTGTTTTTTTATCATATATTCAATGCTTTATTTAAGACTTCTTCCATTTTATCGGTAAATATAAAAGAGATGTGGTCCTTTATATGGGCGGGCACATCTTCTATGTCTTTTTCATTCCACAGGGGTAAAATAAGGGTTCTTATCCCGGCTCTGTGGGCGGCAATTACTTTTTCCTTCACTCCTCCCACGGGCAGGACCTCGCCCCTGAGGGTGATTTCACCGGTCATGGCCAGGCGGGGCTTCACCTGGCGGCCTGAAATCAACGAGACCAGGGCGGTGAGCATGGTTACACCGGCAGAGGGGCCATCCTTGGGAATGGCGCCTTCTGGCACATGGATATGGATGTCATGATTCTCAAAAAAGGTTTCATCCACCTTGAGTTTCGCGCAGTTGGCCCGGATATAGCTTAGGGCGGTGCTGGCAGATTCCTTCATCACATCCCCTAACTGGCCGGTGAGGGTTAACCCCTTGCTGCCGCGCATGGCCACCGCTTCAACAAAGAGGATTTCACCGCCATAGGGGGTCCAGGCAAGTCCCACCACCACACCGGGGATTTTAATTCTTAATCCCAGGTCCGGCATGTTCTGAACCGGTCCCAGGTAGTCACAAATCGTGTCCTGGCGGATCACAAGACCCTTTGTTTCTTCCTCGGCAATTTTAGCGGCAACCCCCCGGCAGATCGCTCCGATCCGTCGCTCCAGGTTCCGTAAGCCTGCCTCCCGGGTATAGCCAGCAATGATCTTTTTGACCGCTCCCGGGGTGAATCGTATCTGGTGGGTCAACAGCCCGTTGGCCTCCCGTTGCCTCGGGATTAAATACCGGGTGGCAATTCTGAGCTTTTCATCTTCGGTGTACCCGTTGAGCTCCAGCACCTCCATTCTGTCCCGCAGGGGGGCGGGGATGGTGTGGAGAACATTGGCCGTGGTCAGGAAAATCACATCGGAGAGGTCAAAGGGAACATCCAGGTAATGATCCGTAAAGGAAACATTTTGTTCAGGATCCAGAACTTCCAGGAGGGCCGAGGACGGATCTCCATGGTAGGAGGAACTGACCTTGTCAATTTCATCCAGCATAAACACAGGATTATTCTTGCCCGCCTGTCTCAATCGTTGGATAATTCTGCCGGGAAGCGCTCCTACATAGGTTCTTCGATGGCCTCGGATCTCCGCTTCATCCCGGACACCCCCCAGGGCGATGCGGACAAATTCCCGGCCCAGGGCCTTGGCAATGGACCGCCCCAAAGAGGTTTTCCCCGTGCCCGGGGGGCCTGAAAAACAGAGAATGGGTCCCTTGGAGTCTTTTTTTAGTTTTCGGACCGCCAGATATTCAAGGATTCGTTTTTTTGGGTTTTTAAGGCCGTAATGGTCCTGGTTTAACACCCGTCGCGCCTCTTTTATATCCAGCCGATCCCGGGATTTCTCATGCCAGGGCAGGGAGGTGATCCAATCCAAATAGGAGGAAGCCACCACATATTCAGAAGAGGAGGGCTGCATGCGAGACAGGCGTTGCAACTCCCGTTCCGCCTCTTTTCGGGATTCCCCGGGCAGGTTTTTCTTTTCTATCAGGGTTTGGTATTCCAGGATTTCAACTCTTTCATCCCCGGTCTCCCCCAATTCTTCTTTGATGGCTTTGAGCTGCTGGCGAAGGTAATATTCCCGCTGGCGCTTGTCCATGTCTTCCTTGACCTGATTCTGGATCTTGGATCCCATCTCAAGAATCTCCAGCTGGTCATTGACCAGGCGGGTGACCTTTTTTAGCCTGAGGTTGACATTCAGCAATTCAATGACATTTTGTTTTTCCTTTACCGGCGCATTGATGGTGGAGGCGACCATATCTGCCAGCACATGAGGTTCCTGGAGGGATTTTATCATGTGTCCCATCTCCGAGGGTAACCCCGGCGAAAGGGTGATAATTTTTTCATATTGTCCCACAATATTGGCCATGAGCGCCCGGTTTTCTTTGTGCCGATCCCCGTTTCTGTTTTCCAGCACCTCAATTTTTGCCTGCATATATTGCTTGCCCTGGAGAAACTCGACTACCTTGAAGCGCTCCAATCCCTGGATGAGTAACTGGGCCTTTTCGTCCTCCATCTTGGACATCTTTAAAATCATGGCCACCGTGCCGATGCGGTGGAGATCATCGGTTCGATGCTTTGAGTCAAGATCTGATCTTTTTGACAACAAAAGCCCCAGCATCCGGTTGCCAGCCATGGCTTCATCGATCAGTTCAATGGCCTCTTTTTGAATCAGCACCAGGGGCAACACCATTTTGGGAAACAAATTGGTGTCTACAATGGGTAGTATGGGGATTTTTTTGGGGATGCTGTCACTTGTTCTGTTGGCTGAGGGATGTCTCAGGTCATCCATTTCGGATTCCTTTTGGATTGGCTTAAATAAAGTCTAGGGAAACATTCCTCTTTTGCTTTATATTTTTATTGGAAAGCTTGCCCAGGGTTAATTCCAGGAATCCGTTGGAAAAGGAGGCAGACACCTTTTCAATATCAATGACGCTGGGCAGATAAAGGACCCGCTCAAATTCTCCAAACTGGATTTCCGCCAGCCGGAAGGTTGCGGTGGGATCCGGGTGATTGCTTTGCCTGCTACCGGAAATCATAACGGCCTTGTTGTTCACCTCAATAATGATATCCTCTTGGTTTACCCCTGCGATTTCAGCCTGGATAATAATTTTATGTCTGGTTTCAAATATATCCATCTGGGGTTTCCAGATACGCTTTGAAAAACAGAACATGGGGTTGACCGATTGAAACATCTGCTCAAAAGACTTGTCCTCTGATGCATGGGTTCCAAGGTTATTCCCAAACCGAATTTCTATCTGTTCCATAAAAAACACTCCTGATGACACTATTATATCGATCATCTGACGGTCGGTAAAAGTACCATTTGAGCGCTCTGTTGTAAAGCGCAATCACAAAAAGCCAGCAAATCTCGGTAACCTAAGATGATGGCACCGTACTCGGGAAAATATAAATCTCCAAAAATTTAAGATGCAGATTAACGCAGATTTTGTAGGATTACTAATCTGTGCGCCAATCTGCATCCTATAAAAATTAAGTCCTGCCCCAATTTATTTTTCAAAAGCCAGAAAATAAACTGGAAGGAAATACTACATCGTGGTATTAAATAATACATGACTTCTCAAATACAGCTTTCTCATAGTTTGAAAAATATATTTAAAACTCCGATTCTAATGTCTATATTTTTGATCTGTTTTTTAATTGCGTCAACACTTGCGAGTTATAGCCGATTTTACATCATGCCAGTGTTTTCAAATCTTCTTCTCCGAAACATTGAAAAGGAAGCAGAGAGAACTGCAGAATACCTTTCCGCCATCCTTCTGGCAATTCAACCCTATCAAAATATAAATTTACCCGATTCTCAAAAAACAATATTCGGAAACCAATTGATTGAATTAAAAGAAGAGCTATTTACAAATAATATCAGGGAGAGGATAAAAGAAGCGCAATTCTATCTTCATCTGGAAAAACTTAAATTCTTTGATTCCAAGGGAAAGGTTGTCTATTCTACAGATGGTAAGGATATGGGAATCATTAATACAAAACCGTATTTCTTAGGTCAGGTGGTTAAAGGAGAAAAGTTTTCAAAAATCGTTAAAAAAGATTCTAAAAGTGCTGAAAATCGTATCCTGAAAACGGATGTAGCCGAAATATACATTCCGTTAATGAATCGTGCTAAATT
>CAXHYW010000114.1:0-8485 GCA_964021475.1 uncultured Desulfobacteraceae bacterium
CCATGTTTTTAAAAGAATCCAGATTGACCCCGTTTTTCCCCCCCACGCTGGCATCCACCTGGGAGAGAAGGGAGGTGGAGACAAATCCAAACCGCACCCCCCGCAAAAAAATAGAGGCAACAAAACCCACAATATCCGTGACAATCCCCCCACCAATCCCCAGGATAAAGCTTCCCCTGTCACAGGAGAGTTCTATCAGTTCTCTTAAAAGGGTTTCCACGGTGGCAAGGGTTTTTATCTTTTCACCGGTGCCGATGGTGAGAACGGGGCCAGGGGGAAAGTTTTTTCCATACAGGGCGTGAATATTCTCATCGGTGATGATGATGGGGGTGACGCCCGGGGGAATATAGGTGTTAATATTTGAGAGGCTTTCTCCCACATGGATGGAAGAAAGCCTTTGTTGACCATTTACCTGAAAGGTTTTCATTCGTTTGTTCCCTAATCATTTCTGATAATTGAGCGAATGGCGTTCATCTTTTTCATCACCGCCGCAAATTGTTCCGGATAAAGGGATTGCCCTCCGTCGCTCAGGGCTTCCTCGGGTTTGTTATGAACTTCGATCATTTGCCCGTCTGCCCCCAGGGCTGCCGATGCATAGGCAAGGGGAATTACCTGGTCCCGGACACCGGCCGCGTGGCTGGGATCCACAATAATCGGCAAATGGCTTTCCTTTTTGGCCGCGGGCACCACGGACAGGTCCAGGGTGTTCCGGCTGTGGCGGACAAATGTTCTGATCCCTCTTTCACAGAGGATGACATTTGAATTGCCCTCTTCCATGATATATTCTGCTGCCATGAGCCATTCCTGGAGCATGGCCGACATTCCCCGTTTTAAGATCACGGGAAGTTTGGATCTTCCCGCTCGTCGGAGCAGGGAAAAGTTTTGCATGTTTCGGGTACCGATCTGGATTACGTCCACATAGGCCTCTATCAGATCAAAATTTTCCACATCCATGACCTCGGTCACAACTGGCAGGCCTGTTTCTTCCCTGACCTTTGCTAAAAATTTGAGGCCCTGTTCTCCCAACCCCTGGAAGGAATAGGGGGATGTTCTGGGTTTGAACGCCCCTCCCCTGAAAAGTTTTGCCCCTGCCGCTTTTACAGACCGGGCAATGGACAATACCTGGTCGAGGCTTTCAACAGCACAGGGGCCGGCAATCACGGGCATGGTGCCATCGCCGAAAACAGCGTCACCAATTTTTACCTGGGTATTTTCCGGTTGAAACTCCCTGCTGACAAGCTTATATGGTTTTGTCACCGGAATAACCTCCTTAACATTATCAAGCCCAAGAAAATGGGCTGCATCCACGGATCCTTTATTGTGCAGGATGCCAATGGAAACCCTATCGCCTCCGGGTATGGGCCGGGCTGTGTATCCTCGTTTCTCAATGATCTGAACAATTGCCTGAACGCGTTCCTCTGTTGTGCCTTTTTCCAATACGACTAGCATGTTGTACCTCCAAATATTCAATAAAGGGTTTTATCAGTATTCAAAAAAATGGGCAATAAAAAAGGCAGGAGATGAAGGGCAAACCGAAAATAATAAAGGCTGCCTTTTTCTCCGCAGCCTTGGGTTCTTATGTCTATTTTTTGTTCATGTCAGACAGAATCAATGCCGCGGTGAGCTTTGCCACCAACGCCAGGAATGATCTGCTGTGTTGCAGGGACAGATTTTTTCAATATTTTTTGTTTCTGTATATAAGAACATCATAATGAAGGCCATTATAGACAGAATGCAGCACTTGTCAATAAGAAAATCAAATTACTATTTGATTTTCTGCCCACTTCAAGATAGAGTTTGATAGATTAAATGGGCGTATAGGAGAATATGGAAATAACCGTTATCATTGCGGATGATCATGCTATTATCAGGGAAGGTTTAAAAAGTCTTTTGGAAAAAAAAGGCATTCGGGTGCTGGATATTGCACAAAATGGCCGGGAAGCGGTCGAAATGGCGATTGCCTTGGAGCCCACTGTCATTATGATGGATATCTCCATGCCGGATCTTAATGGGGTGGAGGCCACCGCCAGGATCAAAAGGCAAGTTCCTCATACAAAAATAATTGCCTTGTCCATGCATTCCAGTAAAACCAATATTGACAAAATGTTTGCAGCAGGTGCCTCGGGGTATATTTTAAAAGAATCGGCCTTCAGTGAATTGTATGATGCAATTCAACAAGTGGTTGCCGGTAATGTTTACCTGACCCCTTCCATTGCAAGAATGTATATGGACAACCAAGGGGGGGCTTTTTCCAACCATGACCAGATCCCTAAATTTAATAAAATTTCCATAAAAGAGCGGGAAATACTTCAGTTGGTGGCTGAAGGGGAAAAGACCCGTGATATAGCAGAAAAATTGAATGTAAGCATTAAAACTGTTGAAACCCATCGCAGAAATATTATGAAAAAATTAAATATTTTCAGTGTTGCCGGATTGACAAAATTTGCCATTAAAGAAGGGATTATCACTTTGGAATAAAAATTTAAGAATAAAAAAAGTGTGTTTTGAGCAAAAATCAGGGTTTCCCTGATTGCAAAAGAACGCAATCCTGAACTATAAGTAATAGTTAATGGATAAACGGTTTTTAAATTTTTGAAACCTAAGGTATAGCAAATGGAATATATACAATTAAAAAATGAGTCACCAGATGCGGTGGAGGCCCTAGCAGGTGGGATCGCCCATGATTTTAACAACCTTTTGTCGGCCATAAAAGGCCATGCCTCATTGATGATGAACAACATCAAACCTTCTGATCCGCTTTACGGGCACGTCACTGAAATTATTGACTGTATTGATAAGGGTTCGGAAATTGCCAATCAGCTGCTGGGGTTTGCCAAGGTGGATGCCTATTATACAAGCTCCATTGATGTGAACCGTCTGGTTCGAAAGACAATGGAAAACCTTAACCTCAAAGGGAGAAAAGTGGTGCTGGATGTGAATCTGGATACCAAAACCTTGGTGATTAATGCGGACCCTGATAAAATTGACCAGGTAATTCATGCCATTGTGGACAATGCCCTTCTGGCCATGCCCAATGGGGGGAAGCTTTCCGTGGCCACGGAAGCCGCGGCTATTTTAAATGGAACGGCCGAGGCCTATGGGTTGGAGACCGGTTTTTTTGTCAAAATAACCGTAACCGATACAGGAATCGGAATGGATTCCGAGACCCTGGAAAAAGTTTTTAAACCCTTTTATTCGGCAAATCACCAAAACTATCCAGAGAAGAAGGGATTGGGTCTTACCTTTGCGAGGGAAATTGTTCGAAATCACAATGGGGTGATTGATGTATGGAGTTCAGCCGATGTGGGGTCTGCTTTTTCTATCCTCCTTCCCCTGACCACCCCCCTTGAAAATGCGGACATGCCATCTGCGGACGAAAAATTGGTGATGGGAAATGAGTTTGTTCTGCTGGTGGATGATGAGCAGCGGATTCTCACCGTGGGAAGAGAAATCTGTAAGGCATTGGGATATAGCGTGATTACAGCGGAATCCGGTAAAAAGGCCCTGGAGATTTATGCAGAGAAAAAAGATGAAATAAATCTGGTCATCTTAGATATGATCATGCCTGAAATGAACGGGCTCGAGACGTTTTTGGAATTGCAAAAGCAAAACCCCGATATTAAGGTGCTGCTTTCAACCGGGTATTCCATTGATGAAAAAGCCCAGGAAATGCTCAAGAAAGGCTGCAAGGGATATATTTTAAAACCCTATTCCGTAATCGATTTTTCCCATAAGATACGTGAGGTCCTTGAATTATAGTCCTTTTTTTTGTTTCAGTATTGCAGGCGGGGTTGCGCTTTGCCCCCGGGCAAAAGATTCAATCCTTGACACTGTTTCTCCAATTTTTTATAACTCCCTGATGATTCTTGTAATAATAAACAAACAATTTTTTAAGATATTCCCATGATTAACTTCGACACAACGGTGCCGGTGAAATTAAAAGGGGTGGGCAAAGGTTTCTGGATTACCCTGGATACCTCCTATTCTGAAGAGGTTCTGATTTCAGAAATTGACAAACTGCTCAAAAAATTGAAGCACCTGGCAGTCAATGCAGATCTGGTATTGGATACCGGGGATGCCAAAGGACAGGAAGACCTGATCCTGCGGATAAAAACCTATTTAAGAGAAAATTTTGAACTGGGCCTCATCTCAGATTCTCCCATAAAACGATCCGTTCCCACGGAAAGAATACGGCAAAGAGATTTGTCAAAGGGGTGGAATCAACATCGCAGTGATGTGCTGATGCTCCGGGGGCGGGTTCGGTCCGGACAAAAAATTAATGCCAAAAAACACCTGGTCATTACCGGGGATGTGAATCCGGGGGCTGAACTTATTGCCGGTGGAGACGTGATTGTGCTGGGTAAGCTTTCCGGCAAGGTGCATGCAGGTTTCCCAGATAGGGAAGATGTCATGGTTTTTGCCCTGGGGCTTAATCCCAGCCATATAAAAATTGGTTCCATTTCAGCGTTGGGTAGTGAAAACAAGGTCGGTAACATCCCGGAGTTTGCCTCGGTGAAAAACAATAAAATCATTGTACAAGACTATATGAAGGCAAGCCCGTTCCGGCAAATGCCCTGGCCGGAAGCCATTTAAACAAATAAATTTAAATTGAGGTGTGAATTGGAAGGTAAAATTATTGTCGTGACATCGGGAAAAGGAGGGGTTGGTAAAACAACCGCCACTTCGTCCATTGGTGCTGCACTTGCCCTTGAAGGAAATCGTGTGGCCATTGTTGATATGGATATCGGCTTGAGAAATCTTGATGTTGTGATGGGCCTGGAAAATCGGATTGTGTTCAATATTGTGGATGTGGTGTTGGGACGGTGTAAAGTCGAACAGGCCATTATCCGGGACAGAAGAATTGACAATCTTTTCCTCATCCCCGCCTCCCAGAGCGATAATAAAGATGTCCTGACCACTGCCGGGGTTGAGCGGGTGGCAAAGGAGTTGCGCAAACAATTTGATTATGTGATCATGGATTCTCCCGCTGGCATCGAACGGGGATTTGAAAATTCCATTGTGGGTGCCAATGAAGCCCTGGTGGTCTGTACCCCGGATGTTTCTGCCGTCAGAGATGCCGACCGGGTCATCGGGATTTTATATTCCCGATCGCTCACGCCCAAGCTGATTGTCAACCGAATTGAGCCCGCCCGGGTGAGACGTGGGGAGATGCTAAGCCATGAAGATGTCATGGATGTGCTTGCCATTGAGCTTGCAGGCCTTGTTCCCATGGACGATAAAGTGTTGATCTCTTCCAATACCGGAACCCCTCTGGTGCTCCAGAATGACTCAAAGGCGGGTCAGGCCTTCAGACGGATTGCTCGCCGTCTCAATGGCGAAGAAGATGTGCCCTTTGTAGTTCCCACCGATAAATCAAATATGTGGAGCAAAATCAGCAAAACATTCGGGTTAAGCCAATAAGGAGAATTGAATGCTATCAGGATTATTAAAACGCTTTACCGGTCAGAAAAATAAAAGCAAAGATGAAGCCAAGAAAAGGCTTCAATTCTCTTTGATCTATGACAAACTTGAGGTCAATGACACCACCTTGATTGATCTTCAAAACGATATTGTGGATGTGATTTCAAAATATTTTGAAATTGACAGAGAGGGTCTGGAGTTAAAGGTCAAACGGGATGATGATGTTTCCGCCCTGGTCTTTAACACCCCCATCCTCCATGTGAGAAGAAAGCGGGCATAGCTTTCAAGAATTTGCATTTAGCCGTTAGAATTTAGCCGTTAGCTAATACCTAAATGCTAAAAGCCCGCGCGATAGCGCGGAAATTTAAAAACAAAGATCCGGTCTTTATCCAAGACCGGATCTTTGTTTTTTTGTCTGCTTTTTAAATCCTTAGGGTCTACTCTTCTATTTTGGTTACCTTTATCGCCAGTTCCTGAAGCTGGGCCGGAGCTGCTTTGGAAGGGGCACTGGTCAGAAGGCAGGTGGCTTTCTGGGTTTTCGGGAATGCAATAACGCTTCGGATGGAATCTTCCTTGCACAGGATCATCATCAACCGATCCAACCCAAAGGCAAGTCCACCATGGGGGGGAGCACCCGAAGCCAGTGCTTCCAGGAGAAATCCGAATTTTTCCTGGGCTTCTGTTTCATCGATGCCCAGGCAACCCAGGACGCGTTCCTGGAGATCTGTGTCATGGATACGAATACTGCCGCCACCGATTTCGATCCCGTTTAAGACCAGGTCATAGGCCCGGGATTTCATCTCAAGGGGGGCAGTTGAAAGCTTGTCAATATCCGCTTCAAGGGGGGCGGTAAAGGGATGATGGAGGGAATGGTACCGTTTTTCTGTTTCGTCGTAATCAAACATGGGAAATTCGGTCACCCAGGTAAATTCAAACACGTCATCGGAGACCAGCCCCTGGCGGCGTCCCAATTCATTTCTCAACTGTCCCAGGGCCTCATTGGTGATCTTGGGCTGATCTGCCACAAAAAAGACAATATCCCCAACTTCAAGGTTCAGGCGTTGTTTAAGGGCATCTTTTTCTGCGTCAGTGAAAAATTTGGCAATGGGAGACTGCCATTCATCTTCTTTTATTTTGATCCAGGCAAGCCCCTTGGCCCTGTATACGGCAACAAATTCGGTGAGTTCATCGATCTGTTTCCGGCTGAAGGTTGCACACCCCTTGGCGTTTATGGCTTTGACAAGTCCGCCGTTCTTTACCACATTGGCAAATACCTTAAATCCGGCATCCTCTACAATGTCCGATACATTACACAGTTCCAGGCCAAATCTTAAGTCGGGCCGGTCCAGGCCGAATCTCTCCATGGCTTCGTCATAGGTGATCTGGGGAAAGGTAGGCGCAAGGTCCATTCCCAAAACATCCTTAAAAATCTTTTGGATCAATCCTTCGGCAATCTTCATGATTTCATGTTCATCCACAAAGGAGAGCTCCATATCGATCTGGGTGAATTCCGGCTGGCGATCTGCCCGCAGATCTTCATCCCTGAAGCATTTAACAATCTGGTAGTACCGGTCAAACCCTGCGATCATCAGCAGCTGTTTAAATAACTGGGGAGACTGGGGCAGGGCATAAAATTCTCCCTGGTTGACCCGGGAGGGAACCAGGTAATCCCTGGCGCCTTCCGGGGTGCTCTTGGTCAGAACCGGGGTTTCGATATCAATGAATCCCTGGTTGTCCATATAGTTTCTGATGGCCTTGGTGGCCGTGTGTCGATCCAGGATATTTTTTTTGAGCTTGGGGCGCCTTAGGTCCAGATACCGGTATTGAAGGCGCAGGGTTTCAGAGGTTTCCACCCGTTCATCAATTTGGAAGGCAGGGGTCTTGGCCCGGGAAAAAATTTTGAGTTCCTCCACCAGGATTTCAATGGCGCCGGTTTCCATCTGGGAGTTGCGCATATCCCCTGGCCGGGCAGACACTTTCCCTTTGATACCCAGGACATATTCGCTCCTTATCTCCTGGGCTTTTTCATGGACGCTTTCGGAAATCACCGGGTTGAAAACGATCTGGGTAACGCCGTCCTTGTCCCGTAAATCAACAAAAACAACCCCGCCATGATCCCGGCGGTGTTGTACCCATCCCATTAATACTACTTGCCTATCGATATCGGTATCCCTTAGCTGGGAACAGGTATGTGTTCTTTTCATTTTTCCAAGTAAATCAGTCACGTTTGTTTCCTTAATCCTATTATTTTTATAAAACAATCATTTTTTTAAAATGGCGATCAGGTCCGGTATCAGCTTTTCAATGGCGATGAAGGTCTGCTCTTTGGTATTCATATTTCTTAAGATCAGTTGGTTTTCAGCCAATTCATTGTCACCTGCTATGAGCACATGGGTGGCATTGAGTTTGTTTGCCCTTTTCATAAGACTTTTCAAACTTTTCCCCCGAAAATCAACATCGGTTCTGAACCCGGCCAGATTCAGGTCACAGGACCAGTGATAGGCCTTTGCCAGGGCGGCTTCCCCCAGGGCAACAATGAATAGGTCCAGGGGGGGCTCCGGGCAATTAGGTTCCAGTTGTGCCATGACTTCCACCAAACGATCAAACCCGATGGCAAAGCCGATGGCAGGGGTGGCAGGTCCTCCCAGTTCTTGGACCAGACCGTCATATCTTCCGCCGCCTGCAACCGCACTCTGGGCTCCCAGGGTGGTGGTCTTGATTTCCCAGGCTGTCCGGGTATAATAATCCAGTCCCCGGACCAGGGATTTGTCTACCTTAAACTCAACTCCCTGTCGCGTAAGCGCTGTCCGGACAATGGTAAAATGATCATCACAGGCAGGGCATAGGTGATCAATGGTGGCGGGTGCTCCCTCTAATGCTTCCTGGCAGCTTGCCACCTTGCAATCCAGAATCCGTAACGGGTTCTTTTTGATTCGCCGGGCACAGTTTTCGCACAGGGCTTCTTTTCGTTCCCCTAAAAAATCCAGCAATGCTTTTTGAAAAGAAGGTCGGCATTCAGGGCATCCCAGGCTGTTGACATGGGCGGTAAGTCCCGTAAGCCCCA
>CAXHYW010000115.1:0-8377 GCA_964021475.1 uncultured Desulfobacteraceae bacterium
AGATTCTCCGGAGTGACTGGAGTTCAGACGTGTGCTCTTCCGATCTTTATTCATGGTGGCCAAGGAGGTGGCCTTGGAGCAAGGGGTTAATGAGTCCGGTTATAAGTTGCTGTTTAATGTTGAAAAGGGCGGGGGGCAGGAAATATTTCATATTCATCTGCACCTGATCGGCGGATGGGAAAAAAAATAAATTGAGGGTGAGTTGTGTCCTAGGGACAGGGCTTTTTTTCGCGATATTCAATGGGGATCCACCCATTTAATTATCTCTGGAGGAAAATATGCTAAAAAATTTCAGCCTAGCAAAAAAAATAACCGGCGGGTTTGTTGTCGTACTTGTCCTATTGATTGTGCTTGCCTTTGTCGGGCGATTGGGTCTGACGCGGGTGGTGGAAAAAGTGGAATCTTCCAATCAATTTCAGCTGTTGGTGGACCGTATCCTGGACGCCCGGCAAAATGAAAAGCAATTTATCCTGACCAATGACAGGAAGGCGGTTGATATTGTCCTAGAGGACATTAAACTTCTGAAAGCCATGGCCAAAAAAATTGTGGATACCACAGGGGATGACGGAATCTCCCACCAGGCGGAACAGATTATGAAAACCGCTGATATCTATGTTAAAGCCTTTGGCAATTATGTGACCCTGGCCGGTCAGAAGGATACCCTGATGGGGGATATGAATCAAAAGGCCAGCGCAGCTCTGGACATCACCTCACGGATCCGGGATGAACAAAAGGCAAGTTATGATACCCTGATGGCCCAAAGTGAGGAAAAAACATACCAGATGCGCCAGCGGGTGGTTTTTGCCGAAAGAATAAAGGAAAATTTTCTCCAGGCCAAGGGATACCGGATGGTGATATCGGATTCCCGGGAAGCCAATGTCTCCATGGTAACCCAATGGAAGGGCCACCACAAGAATATCCAAAGGGATCTTTCGGAAGTGACTCCCTTGATGTTTGAGCCGATCTCAAAGAAACGCCATGGGAAGATCAAAAGTTCCCAGGATGCGGTTATTGAAAAGGCAGAAATCTTTTTTAAAGATAAAAGCCAAAAAAATAACCAGGCCCTCATTGAGGCCGTAAAGACAATGCGCATGGCCACCATCACCTTTCAGCAGGAGATGCAGGAGTTGTTGGAGTTTTATATTGAGGATGTTCAAATTTTATCAGGTCAGATGATGGAATTGTCCTCGGGAGCCGATGGAGTGGCCAAGATTCTTTTAAAAACCAGAATTTTGGAAAAAGAGTTTAACCAGACCGAAGAGGATGCGATCTTTCAACAGATTCTCCAGAATATCGATTCCATTGACAAGGCCATTGCAACCATCAAGGAAACCATTGATGATGCCGACAAGACAAAACCCCTGGAGGGTATCCAGGAAGCTGTGAATGTGTATATCAGTTCTTTTAAAAGTTATGCCGAACTGATGAAACGACAGCAGACCGCCAAAGAGCAAATGGAATCCACAGCCGCCGGGATTGAGGCCATCTGCCTGAAATCCAAGGAGGCCATGCACACCCAGATGCAGTCCCAGATTGCAAGTTCAACTACCTTGATCACTCTGGTCAGCATCATTGCCGTGATATTCGGCATTGTCATCGCCTTTTTTCTGATCCGGGTGATCATAACCCCTATCAAAAAGGTGGTGGCCGCCCTAAAGGATATTTCCCAGGGGGACGGGGATCTGACCCAGCGCATTGACATTAATACCAAAGACGAAATCGGGGAGCTTGCCCGCTGGTTTAATACCTTTATCTCCCGGCTAAACAACATTATTGTGGATATCGGGTCCAATTCGGAAACCGTTACCGCCTCTTCAGGGGAATTGTTGATTATCTCTGAACAGATGTCCCAAGACTCCGAAGATCTGGCGTTACGGTCTAATGCGGTTTCTGCTGCTGCCGAAGAGATGAGTTCCAGCATGCATTCGGTTGCTGCCGCCAGTGAAGAGGCCTCGGTTAACCTGGGTACGGTGGCCGATGCCGCGGGTCAGATGAAGCTGACCCTGAATGAAGTGGCCCAAAATTGTGACAAGGCAAGGACTGTTTCCGAGGATGCCACCTTTAAAGTGAAGAGAGCATCCGATCGGGTGAAAACTCTCGGGGCCTCGGCCAAAGATATCAGCCAGGTTACAGAGGTGATCACCGACATTGCCGAGCAGACGAACCTTCTGGCGCTTAATGCCACCATTGAGGCGGCCCGGGCCGGGGAAGCCGGTAAGGGGTTTGCTGTGGTGGCAAGTGAAATAAAAGGGCTTGCCGCCCAGACAGCAGGCGCCACCCAGGATATTAAGGAAAAGATACAGGGCATCCAGACCTCCACCGAGGATACGGTAAAAGATGTGAATCAGATTAGCCAAGTGATTTTTGAAGTGACCCAGATTGTGTCTGCCATTGCAGCGGCCGTAGAGGAACAATCTGCCTCTGCCTCTGAAGTGGCTGAAAATATTGATCAGGCATCCCTGGGCATCGGTGAGGTCAATGAAAATGTGGCCGAAAGCTCCCAGGTTTCCACGGAGATTGCCCAGGACATCTCTAAAGTTCATGGGGTATCCCGGGAAATGACGGCCAGAAGCAGCCAGATGAAGAAAAGCGCCCAGGATCTTTCGGAACTTTCAGGAAAATTGCGGGATATGATCGGGGTTTTTAAAGTTTCCGGGGCAGATGCTGTGGCGCCCACAACACAGGTCAATGCCAAAGATCTCGTCGATTTGATGCCCTGGGGGGAAAAACTTAAAATAGGGATTGACCAGATTGACGAACAGCACAAGGAGTTGGTGAAAATGGTCAATGAATTGCACCGGGCCATGAAAATGAAGATGGGGGCCAGGGAGGCCGGTCAGATCCTGACCCGGTTGGCCGATTATACGGTGTACCATTTTAAAAATGAAGAAGATCTGTTTGAACAACACAAATACGCTGACCGGGAAGCCCATAAAGCATATCATGATAAACTGGTAGCCCAGGTGTTAGAATTCAAAAAAGAATTTGATGGAGGCAGGGCAGCCCTATCCATGGATTTGATGCACTTTTTAACCGACTGGCTCAGAAACCATATTCTGAAAACCGACAAGGCCTATGTCCCCTTTTTTAAGGAAAAAGGGATCAATTAGATAAAAATATTCCTTGACAAGGAGGAGAAGTCCTTCTATTTTAACGCAATCAAGTTTTAGGATTGATTAAATTTTTGAAAAAATAATTATAATAAAGATATTTATAATAAAGATACACTCGCAAATGAAAACTGGAACAAACAGACCACAGTTTATATTTATTTTTGGACGCTTCTTCTTTTTTAGGAGCGTTCATCCGGTGTAGCGATTTATAAATTTTAAATGTTTATAAAAGGCCCCGGGTGGACATGAATCCACCCGGGGCCTTTATATTTTTTTGGCCTGGGGAAAATCTCCCCGGGCTTTTTGTTTTTAGGGGTTTGTCAGATACAGTTATGAAAGATTAATCTAAGGAGAATTAAGTCAATGATACTAGTTTTAGAGGACAAGATTACAAAAGACCAGAAAGGTGCCATAACCTCCTTGTTATTAGATGACGGGTGCGTTACCCGGGAAATTATTGATGCTGGCAAAACGCTTGTGGGCATCATCGCAAAAAACAAAAGAACCGCCGACCAATATCAACAGATGGCAGGGGTCGCCCAAGTTCGGACCATTAAAACCTCCCACAAGCTTGTCAGCAGGGATTTCAAATCCGAAGACTCCATGGTCAAAATAGGAAATGTGGTGGTGGGAGGCGATAGAATTGTGATCATTGCAGGGCCCTGTGCCGTGGAAAGCCATACCCAAGCCATGACCATTGCAAGAGAAGTGAAAAAATACGGAGCGGTTCTGTTCCGGGGCGGGGCTTATAAACCCAGGTCCTCGCCCTATTCTTTCCAGGGAATGGAAGAGGAAGGCCTCAAGATTTTGGCCGATGTCAGGGAGCAAACAGGGCTTGGGGTGGTGACCGAGATGACCTCCCCTGCCCAGGCAGAACTCATGGAAAAGTATGTGGATGTGGTCCAGATCGGTGCCAGGAATATGCAAAATTTTGAGCTGCTCAAGTGTGTGGGGAAAATGAGCAAACCGGTTGTGTTAAAACGGGGCCTTGCTTCCACCATCCAGGAATGGCTCATGTCAGCCGAGTATATTGTGGCCGGGGGTAACGAGAATGTCATTTTGTGTGAACGGGGTATTCGAACCTTTGAACCCTATACCCGGAACACCCTGGATCTTTCTGCCATTCCTGTATTAAAACAGCTTACCCACCTTCCCATTGTGATTGATCCCAGTCACGCCACGGGTATAAGAGAAAAGGTCAGCCCCATGGCAAGGGCTGCCATTGCCGCCGGGGCCGATGCGTTGATGATCGAAGTTCACAATGACCCTGACAACGCATTATCCGATGGTCCCCAGAGTCTGTATCCTGAGCAGTTTGGTCAATTAACCCGGGATTTGTATGTGATTGCACCGGTGGTGGGTAAGCAGCTTGATTTTGACTATTTAAAGAAATCCGAAGTGATCGGTCAGCTCAATGGCGGAGGGGAAAAGACAGCCGCTTTCATCGGTGAAAACGGTGATTACAGCCACAAGGCAAGCCTTTCCTATTTCGGGGATGATGTCACCTCCATTCCCATGAAATCCTATCGGGATATTTTCAATGCCTGTGCCAGCGGCAGTGTGGAATACGGGGTGATTCCCGTTGAAAATTCCCTGTCCGGCTCCATCCATGAAAATTTTGATCTGCTCCAGGAGTATGATCTCAAGATAATTGGCGAAGTGACTATCCGTATAAAGCATTCGCTTATCGGCCATGGATCAGCGGATATCAATACCATCACAACCATTTTGGCATCACCGCCGGCCTTTTCCCAGTGTAAAAACTTCATGGATCAGTACCCGAAGGTGGACCCCCTGCCGGTCAAAGCGGTTGCAAGTGCCGTCCGTCAGGTTAAGGAATCAGGAGATACCACAATGGCCGCCATTGGATCTGCCATGGCAGCCGATATCTTTGATATGAAGGTGCTGGAAGATTCCATTGAAGATAACCCCCGGAACTTCACCCGCTTCGCCATCATTGCCAAGGAATACAAGGGAAATAAAAAAGTGAGTAAAACCTCCATCATTTTTTCAACGGGAAATAAACCAGGAGCCTTGTTTGAGGTGATGAAGGTATTTTCAACCCATGAAATTAATTTGGTGAAACTTGAATCCCGGCCTATATTGGGCAAACCCTGGGAATATATGTTTTATGCAGATCTTGAGGCGGATATCTTAAGTGTTGATCTTGCGTCCATGATGGTAGAACTAAAGGAAAAATCAGAGATTCTGAGAATTTTGGGACGGTATTAATCTAAACTAAAGAGGGTGGCTCCTGGCAGGGATTAACCTGCCAGGGATTAACCAGGCAGGGATTAATCAGGCAGGGTATGGTTGGTTCAGGAGGGGGTGTTGTCCCGACGGAAAAGGCAAGCTGCAATGGTGGCGCCGATGATGACAAGCCCTCCGGCAAGGGTTCTAATCTCAGGAATTTCATTCAGGAGAAAAAAGGCCAGTATTATTCCGTAAACCGGTTCAAGGCCTGCGATGACACTTGCGGTCTGGGCCCGTATTATTGTCAGGGATTGGATAAAAAAGGTATGGGCCATGGCTGTGAAGACCACCCCCAGCAATATCAGCAAAGGAAGATCCCCAAGGTTCAAAGCGCTTTGTTCCGCCACTAGGGCAGGAAAAAACAGAACCGGAAAAAACAAGAGCGGTAGCATCAGGAAGAGAGCGGCAAACAGGTTTTGATAAAATGCCACGGCGATGGGGTTCCAGACCCTGGCATTTTTACGGTTGACCAGGGTCAGAACGGCAAAGGTCAGGCCGGACAGGATGCCGTAAAATGCTCCCAGGGTTACGTTGTTGGAGATATCCAGATCGGGAACCACCAGCAGGATACCGGTAAATACCGCAAGAGCCGTTGCGATATCCTTCTTTTTTAAGGGTTCCTTAAAGAAAAGAGGTTCCATAAAGGTGACAAAGAGGGGGAAACTTGAAAAAGTGACAAGCCCAATCGCCACCGAGGATACCTGAATGGCCAGAAAAAAGGTCACCCAGTGGCAGGCAAGTAAGATCCCCTGGAGGATCAAAAAAAAGAAGGACCCCCTGTTAAAACCCAGAAGTTTTGTGTGGGAGAACCTTGCATATATAAATAAAGTGACGGCTGCAAAAAAAGTTCGGCCCAACACAATGATAAACGGGCTGCAGGACAAAAACTTGCCAAAGAGTCCTGCAAACCCGAATAAGAAAACGGCCAGATGGATTTTGATCATTTAACGGTTCACCCGATCCACCATCCGGTCCATCCCCCGATTTATCACCTGGTCCATCACCGGGTTAATTGTCGGTACTTAATCCGTGTGGGCTGGTCTGCCTTAATGCCAAGCCGGGCCTTCCGATCCTTTTCATAATCTGAATAGGATCCTTCAAAAAACAGGGTCTGGCTGTCGCCTTCAAAGGCCAGGATGTGGGTGGCGATCCTGTCTAAAAACCAGCGATCATGGCTGATGATCACAGCGCAGCCGCCAAAGTTTTCCAGGGCCTCTTCCAGAGCCCGCATGGTATTGATATCCAGGTCGTTGGTGGGCTCATCCAAAAGGATGAGGTTCGCTTCTTCCTGGAGCATGGTGGCAAGGTGCACCCGGTTTCTTTCCCCGCCGGAAATCTCTTTGACTCTCTTTTGCTGGTCAGATCCTGAAAAATTAAATTTTCCCACATAGGCCCGGGAATTCATTTCCCTGCCCCCCACCATCATTTTGTCGCTGCCCTTGGAAATCACCTCATAAATGGTTTTTTCCGGATCAAGACTGTCACGGTCCTGGTCCACATAGGCAATTTTTACTGTTTTGCCAAGCTCGATGGTTCCGGCATCTGGTTTGTCCTTGCCCGTGATCATCCGGAAAAGAGTGGTTTTACCCGCTCCATTGGGACCCACCACGCCGACAATGGCGCCGGGGGGGATGATAAAATTCATATCATTCACTAACAATTTATCTTGAAAGGCTTTTGAGATATGTTCCGCCACAACCACCTTGGCACCCAGTCTGGGTCCCGGTGGAATAAAGATCTCCATGGCTTTTTCCTGGTCATTTCCATCTTGTTGGAGTAGTTCATCATAGGCTTTGATCCTTGCCTTTGATTTGGAACGTCTGCCCTTAGGAGACATCTTAATCCACTCAAGCTCCCGTTGAAGGGTCTGCTGGCGTTTACTTTCGGTTTTTTTCTCACCGGCAAGTTTCTTGTGTTTCTGTTCCAGCCAGGATGAATAATTTCCCTTCCAGGGAATTCCTTCCCCCCGGTCAAGCTCCAGTATCCAGCCAGCCACATTGTCCAGGAAATACCGGTCATGGGTCACGGCGATGACCGTGCCTTCAAATCGAGATAAATGTTGCTCCAGCCAGGAAACAGATTCCGCGTCCAGATGGTTGGTGGGCTCATCTAACAGTAGAATGTCTGGCTTGGCCAGCAGCAGACGACACAGGGCCACCCGTCTTTTCTCTCCTCCCGAGATGATATCTACCCGGGTATCACCCGGTGGGCAGCGCAGGGCATCCATGGCCATCTGGAGTTGGGCATCCAGGTCCCAGGCATTCAGATGATCCAGTTTGTCCTGGATTTTTCCCTGTTTTTCAATGAGCTTTTCCATCTCATCGTCGGACATGGGCTCGGCAAAGGCTGCGGATATTGTTTCATATTCTTTTAAGAGGTCCACGGTTTCTTGAACCCCTTCTTCCACCACTTCTTTGACGGTTTTGGTGTTGTCGACCAGGGGCTCTTGTTCCAGATACCCCACGGTAAATCCCTTGGATAAAATGGTTTCTCCGACAAATTCGGTATCAATGCCGGCCATGATTTTTAAAAGTGTACTTTTACCCGATCCGTTCAGTCCGAGAACTCCGATTTTTGCCCCGTAAAAATAGGACAGATAAATATCTTTTAATACCTGGCGTTTGCCATGGAATTTGCCTACGTTCACCATGGTATAGATGACTTTTTTTGTATCTTCAGACATTATTTTTTTCTCCTTACAGGGCGGCTATACATTCGATTTCAACCAGGGCGCCTTTTGGAAGTGCAGCAACAGCAAAGGCCGACCGGGCGGGTTTGTGACCGTTAAGGGCTTTTTCGTAAACCTCATTCATGCCGGTAAAATCATCCATGGTGGAAAGAAACACCGTGGTCTTAATGATCTTGTCAAGGCTTGAACCCGCTGCTTCCAGAACCAGCTTCATATTTGCCATCACCTGTTTTGTCTGGGCGGCAATGGTTTTTTCCACAAGTTCCATGGTAGCAGGATCAAGGGGAATCTGGCCGGAACAAAAAACCGTTCCATTGTGGAC
>CAXHYW010000116.1:0-8370 GCA_964021475.1 uncultured Desulfobacteraceae bacterium
TCTACACATAGAGGCACCCTCTTTCCCTACACGACGCTCTTCCGATCTAAGGACTTTACCGTTGGCGGCCTGCACCATCTGAACCAGGGCTTTGACCGCCCCCGGATGCAGATGCCCCCGGGGATCTATGGCGATATAAATCTCATTTCCCGCTTCAAAGGCTGCCTTCATCAAAAAATTATGCCCGGCCCCAAATCCGTTTATGCCCCCTGCCTTTAGAGAATTTACACAACTCATTTTGCAGATCTCGTCTTTGATCTCTATTCCGTCACTGGTCCCTGCATTGATATCCATTAAAAAGACGGCATCATCCGTTTTGAACCCTGCGGACGTTAATGAAATCTCTGCTGCGTGGATGGCGCCGGTCAGCTCGGAAAAACTGTTGTCCCTGCCCACAAGCCCCAAGGCCACCCGGGTGCCGGAACCCGGTATAAGGTGGGTGCCCAGAATCCGGTTCTGGATATGGCCCGGCAGATAAGGGGTCGGGTGTTTAATCGCCTCCGGGGTGAGGGTGCGGGGTTTAACCCCTTTGGGATCCAGCAGGCTAAACAGGTGCTGGTCCAGAAAAGTTGTCAGATCGGCCCCATACTTGATCTCCACAATCATGGGGGTAGACTCGTAGAGCGGGGGATGTGCGATTTTCATCCATTTCAGGTTCTGATGTTCACAAACGAAAAAAAACAGCCGTTCGCAGGCATGGGCCAGGGTGCCGTTGGTTTGATTGGATTCAACCTCAAAGTCCTGGTGGGTAAGTTTCAGGTCCAGCAGGGGTTTTAAGGCAGAAGTCCGGGCCCAGAACATGGAACCGGAGGGAAAATCCAATGGATCTTCCGAATTCAGGGTAAACCCCATTTTCCCTGCCAGGTTCTGTGCCGCCTCAAAATTCCCCCCCCAGTTAATGGCATTGCGCACCGGCTCAAAATGCTGGGCAGCAATTATTCCAAGATCCGGACAAAGGGAAAAGGTATGCAGGATGTTTTTAACGATCCCGGGGCTTCCCAAAAGGCTTTCCAGCAGAAAATGCCGCCAGTGGAAGAGAAAACTTTCATGGGGGGATTGTTTGCCATGGATGAACAATACATAATCATACTCAGCATAAACATCCTGGAATGTCACAAGCTTGGGGCCAATATCCCGGCCCTGGTTGGGGGCGGTGCGGACCTCCACACGGCCTTTATCCCAGCCTTTAAATGCACATTCTATGGCCGAAGCTTTAAATGCATTTGTTGTGGATATGTAAAGATCCATATCCACAGGTACATTGGCCAGGTAAGACCGAATTTCCACTGCCAGATCTTCATAGTAAAGATGAATCACCGCTGCCACCCTGCCATCGTTGTCTTGGGGCGGTATCTCAAACCCAAAGGGCACACAGGCAGAATAATCGGTCTCCGGGGGGCGGGCCATGTCAAGGGTCATGTCAAAGACCGGTTCGGCAACCGAAGTTTCCCCGGCTTCCGGGTCTGTGCGGTCAAGGATATTTTCAACCCGTTCTGTTATGACGGCTTTCAGCAGACCAATTTGACGCAGCAGACGGGTGGCCTTCCAGCTGCTTGAATTACGGATCTGGGCAATCTGCTCCTCTTTTTCCAAAACCATGTTATGATATCTCAGGATCTGGGCATCATGCTGGGCAATGCGTTTTTGGTTGAGATTTTCAATCTCCATCATCTCTTTTTGAAGAACGATGCCTTCTTTTTGAAGGGCTATGACCCCAGCACCCCGCTCTGCAACGGTCTTCTCAAGCTCCTGCTGCTCAAACCGCCCCAATTGAAAAGCCCCCAGTGCAGCAAAATATCGCACCCACTCTTGTCTTTCTCCGCACCCGGGTTCAAGCCATGCCTGTTTTTTCTCTTCAGGTGCATGGTTCAGCTGCAGCACCCCAAGCCCGTTGGAATGGGTAAACTCCATATGCTTAGGGTATTCTTGTTTCAGTTCTTCCCATAACTGCCACACCCCAAAATTCAATTCCCGCACATTGGTATCGTGAAACATGACAATGGCACCAGGGGCCAGCTTTGGCAACCAGGTTTCAAAATCCTGTCGCACCGCATCATAGGTGTGCAATCCGTCAATGTGCAAAAGATTGATGGATTCATCTGAAAAATGGGAAACAGCCTCATCAAAGGTCATGCGCAGCAGCCGGGAGAACTGGGCATAAAGCTCCCGGTTGTGGGCATCAACCCCGTCAAAAACCCTTTCTTCGTATTCCCCTGCATGCTCGTCCCCCTGCCAGGTATCCACAGCATAACATCGGGTAGGGATTTTGTTTTGTGCCACAGACTGACAGAATGAAAAATAAGAATTGCCGCTATGGGTACCCAGTTCAACAAAGATCTCAGGTGAAACCTGTTGGATAACCCAGGCCCCAAAGGGCAGGTGACCAACCCAGGCATTGGGCGGTAAAAGGGACCTGGGGGTAAAGGATGCAGCGTCTAGGATATAGTTTAAGCTCATGATAGGGTCTCTTGTGTCCGTAAACTGATCTCAAGCATGGGAATACCCACCAGGCCCCCATCAACACTACTTGATTCAGATTTAAATATAATGGCATCATGGATCCAGTGATGCTGTTCATGCTTTTCCTGGGTGCCGCTGGCAATGGCCACGGTGATACTGTATTGGCCGATGGGAAGCAAGGGCATCTGAAATACAAAATCCGCCTCAAGGTCTCTTCCCTTCCGGCAGCAGACCGGGTTGTCCTTGTGGGTCAGGTAGGTATTATCTCCAAACAGGGTCTGTCCCAGGCGGTCTTTAACAAAAAATCCGATGATGGGTGAAGAAAGGTCGCGGTCTGTGCTTGCCATCACCCGGATAAGAACGGTTTCTCCTCCCACAATCCAGGACAGGGGGTGCTGATTTTCATCCAAAAGATGAACATGGTCGATGCGGGCATCTCCCTTTCCAAATGACTGGGCATCAGGATCAAACTTAAATACCTCGAGGTCATTGCGCAGGTTGCTGTTGTTAATGAACGCCATCCGCTGGTCCTTGTCCGGCAACATTGCATCAGGCTTTTTTAGGGGTTTGAGCCGGGGAGTACTGCTTTTACCCTGCTGGGCTTCAAAAAAAGCCTCCAGGTAAAGTTCGCACACCTCCTTGGGCGCCCCCTCCCTGACCACCTCTCCCTTCTCCAACCAAAAGGCACGGTTGCACAGGCCTTTTACACTGGCGGTATCATGGCTGACAAAAAGTACGGTACCGGTTTTCATGAACCGCCTTAAAAACCGCATGCATTTCTGGGTAAAAAAGGCATCACCCACGGCCAGGGCTTCATCCACCACAAGAATATCTGCATCCACATGGGCGATAACGGCAAATGCCAGACGGACCATCATGCCGGAGGAATAGGTTTTTACCGGTTGCTCAATGTATCCGCCGATATCTGCAAACTCAATAATCTGATCAAAGCGCTGGTCGATCTGATTTTTGCTTAAGCCCAGCACTGCGGCATTCATGTAAACATTTTCCCGGCCAGTGAACTCTGGGTTGAACCCTGAGCCCAGCTCCAGCAGGGCCGCCACCCGGCCACGGGTTTTAACCCTCCCGCTGGTGGGACTTAAGGTGCCGCATATCAATTGCAGCAATGTGGATTTACCGCTGCCGTTGCGGCCAATAATTCCCACGGTTTCACCTTTTTTCACCCGGAAAGAGACATCATTAAGCGCCCAGAATTCACTACAATATGTTTTGGGGGGTCTTCCGGTCAAGCGGCTGAGCCGGGGCAAAATAAATTGTTTGAGCCGGTCATTGGGGGTGGCATAGATGTGATAACATTTGCTCAGGCTCTCAACCTCAATGGCGAATTCAGAGGACATCGGCAAATCCTTTCCGGGTTTTCTGAAACCAGGCATAGCCAGCCCATACCACCAAGACAGCCCCGACCGTATACCCCGTAAGTCCAATCAAGTCCGGCAATTTCCCCCAGATCAATACAGCCCTTGCCTGCTCAATGATAAAAGTCAGGGGGTTGAGCATGATAATGAACCTAAATTTTTCAGGAACCGCTGTCAGGGGATAAAATACCGGGGATAGAAACAGCATCACCGTTGTAAGGATACCGATGCTCTGGCCCACGTCCCTCAAAAACACCCCCAAAGATGCCAAAAACCAGGAGATACCGATGGTCAGAATAACAAGGGGCATCAATACCAGGGGAATGAAGACAAGGGTCCACTGCAAAAATCCGTTGAAGATAACAAAGGCAATCAAAAGGACCCCCATGCTGATAATACAATGGAACAGGGCCGCACACATGGCCACCACCGGCAGGATCTCAATGGGAAACCGTACTTTTTTGACATAATTGACATTGGCGACAATCAAATCTGGTGCACGGTTAATCACTTCATTAAAAAGATTCAGCACAATCAGGCCTGCAAACAGCAGCACTGCGAACTGAGTTTTACTCTCATTCCCCCCCACTCCGCCCCACCGGGCCTTGAATATCTCGGAAAATACAAAGGTATAAATTGTCAGCATAAACACCGGGATGATAAAAGACCATGCCGCCCCCAATACTGAGCCTTTGTACCGGCCAATGACCTCCCGGGTGGCCATCTGCAAAATGAGTTGGCGGTTTTGCAAAAGACTTTTACCCAGGGCTGGAAGGGACGTTGGCTCGGGGGAATGGGGGTCGCAACCCTGGTCCGAGGATTCTGTCATGAGAGATACTCCTTTGTACATTTTGATGGAAAACACAGGATCCACCCAAAATGAGTCTTATACAAAAATCCTTTATAAATAGCAATAAAAATCCAATTATAGACGTTCTTTCAGTATATTCATGTGTCTTTTTTATGGGGTTATAGATTCTGGGGGGAACTATTTTCTCTTGTGATTTCTGGCAAAAAAGATATTAATGGGTTCCAAGTTGGACAAATGTGCGGACAAAAAGGTATATTCATGATCATAGGAAACGGACAATTGGCAAAAACATTCAAAGAAGACAGTTGCTTTTTTGATGATGTGGTAATTTTTGCAAGTGGGGTTTCCAACTCCGGTTGCAGGGATGATAATGAATTCAACCGGGAAAAAGAACTGCTTGAAAAAATATTGTTTGAAAATAAAGATAAAAGATTTGTATATTTCAGCAGTTGTGCTTTATCGGCAAAAGCCTATGAGAAGAACGACTATTATCAGCATAAACAGCACATGGAAAATATCATAAAAGCAAATTCAAATAACCACCTGATCTTCAGGGTTCCCCAACTGTTCGGAGATCTGATCCGCCATAAAACAATCATCAACTTTTTTTACAAATCCATCCAGCAACAGCATCCATTCAATATCTTTGATGAAGCGTATCGATATGTTATTGAGATAAACGATGTAAAAAAACTGGTCAAAGGATATCTTGAATTTTCAAACCAGTGTAAAATCATAGACCTGGCAAATCCATATCGATATAAGGTTTTTGATATTGTAAAAATATTGGAGCAACTGCTTGAAAAAAAAGCCGTATACCAGATCCTTGAAAAAGAGGATAAATACAGGCTTGATTTTTCTCAGATGGAAGGCTTTATTAAAACCCATTCCATCCATCTTGCCTTTGGGCCGGATTATTTATTAAACAAATTAAAAGAAAAGATAAAGTAAAGAACATAATGATAAAAGCTATTTTTAACAGATTGCCGGGTAATGTACAAAGACTTGTGTACACTCTTTATCATGAAGGCCCCCGTGCGGTCCTATCAAAGATCAGGGCAAGAATCAGGCAAGGGGCAGGAAGAACAAAACAGGGTAAACAAAAATATGTAAAAAATAAAGAAACCGTCATACTGGTAAGCCATGAGTCCTCGGCTACCGGCGCTCCGCTTTTGGGGCTAAATATTGCCCGGTCTTTAAATGAAAAATTTAATGTTATCAATATAGTACTCAAAAAATCCAATATCCATGAAATGTTTTTTGAAGACGCGTTTTTAGTGATTGATGGTATGGGCACCCATATGCCGTCTGTCTTAAAATATTCATTAAAAACCTGTGTTAAAAAATATAATGTTAAATGCGTGATCTGCAATTCTGTGGTCACCTTTTCTGGCCTTAAGGCAGCAAATGAAGTCAACCTCCCCACCCTTTCTTTGATTCATGAATTTGCAGAATATACAAAACCCGACAATAGAATGCGTGACACTCTGTATCATGCCAACAAAGTTGTTTTGCCTGCAACCATAGTCAAAACTTCCATATTGGAACAATTAGACCGGGTGTTTAATATGACCAAGCCTCTCAATAATATCGCTTTGGTGCCCCAGGGGAAATTAAAGTTTTTACCTGAATTCTACGGAGAAGATGATACCCCGGAAGTGCTTTGTGAAAAGCTCAATATAGATAAAGATACAAAAGTAATCGTGGGATCCGGATTTGTGGATATCAGAAAAGGGGTTGATCTTTTTATATATACGGCCAGGTACATAAAAGATTACTATAAGGGTAAATTAAAATTTGTCTGGGTGGGTGACGGATATAGGCCCCAGAATGATTTTGCCTATTGTTTATGGCTTGAAAGAGAGATTAAACATTTAGGACTTGAATCAGATTTTGCTATTTTGCCCCATCAAAAGAGCCTTGATGCCATATTCTCCGTATCAGATATCTTTTGCCTGACCTCAAGGATGGATCCGTTTCCCAATGTGGTTATTGATGCTATGGCAGCAGATCTGCCCATTGCCTGTTTTAAAGATACTACAGGATCAGAAGAGTTTTTAAATAACAACAAGGCAGAATCCATCATTGCGGATTACCTGGATGTGCATGGCCTGGGAAAAATGATATCAGCCTATCTTAAGGGTGATCAAAAAAAAGGGGTCAATCAAAAACTTGTAGAAGAGAAGTTAGATTTTGACATTTATAAGGAGCGCCTGTTTGAGCTTATAGATGAGGTTGTTTTGGACCAGAAAGAGAGTATGGAGATCTTTGAAACCCTTAAAAAAAGTGATTGTATTGATACCAAGTTTTTCTGGCAGGTCAATCATAGGGATAAATCACTCTTAAATTATATTAATATCTATAAAAAAAACCTCCTCAAAGAGATCCATAATTTAAATCCCAGACCGGGCTTTTCAAATCTAAAATGGATGGTGGACAATCAAAAAGAAAATATTGTGCCCCTATTCGAGGCCTTGAAAAATGATACCTTAGCCACACACCAATGCAAGATCATCCCTTTTGAACAAAAGGAGAAGGTTTCTTACAGGTATGCCGTGCACCTGCACCTTTTTTATGAAAAGCTTGGCAAAGAATTCTGTCGCTATTTCAAGAACCTGCCGGGCAAATTTGATCTGTTTATCACTGTGGTTGATGAGACCATTAAGGACAGGGTGTATCATACGTTTAAATCCTGCAATGCCCAAAATATAGAAGTCATTGCCGTTGAAAATATCGGCAGGGACATGGGGCCTTTGATCTTTGATCTAAAGAAAAAAATATTAAAGGGCAATTATGAGGTTATCGGTCATTTTCACTCTAAAAAATCACTGCATGTGGATAATAATATGGGTGACAGATGGAGAAGATACCTGCTTGATAATCTCATCGGTACAAAGGATGTTGCAAAGAGTGTATTAAGCTTGTTCAATGATCCCAAAACCGGGCTGATATTTCCTGAAGATATGCATTATGTGGATATGGGAAAAAATAAAGACTTTATGGATGAACTGTGTAAGATGACAGGTATGAAACCCATTGAAGAAACACCTGTTTTCCCGGTGGGCAATATGTTCTGGGCAAGGACAGATTCCATAAAAGAGCTGTTTGAACTTGATAGGGAAACAATATTGGAAAAAGAGCCCCTTCCAATAGACGGCAGTTTTATACATGCATTAGAGAGGGTCACCCCAAGCCTGGTTCAAAAAAATAACTATACATATACAACCGTATATAAAAAAGGCACCAGATGGTAACTGCCCTGGACCCCATATTTTATCCATGACAAAGGGTTTTGTTTTCACCCTACCTTTGTTTGCTCCCTACCACTGACAAGAAATGCTGACACCGGCAGGTTGAGGTCATGTTGAGGCATGGTATAGAAGGCCTCCATGATTTTTTTGAGAGCAGAATCGGTTATTATGATTACGTGCTGATCAGTCGTCCCATAATATGGAGGTCGTCAAGTTTCTTCATGACAATCATCCTGATCTTTTTAAAGGTGCAAAAATAATTTATGATGCCGAGGCAATTTTTACACTCAGAGAGATCTGGCAGCAGGAGCTGCTCGGGAGTTTTTGTTCTCCCAGGAAAATCCCAAAAAAATTAGATGACGAGCTTAAACTCACCAGCATAGCCCAAAGCGTCATAACTGTTTCCCAGGATGAGGCCTCACATAGATCGGAAGAGCACACGTCTGAACTCCAGTCACTCCGGAGAATCTCG
>CAXHYW010000117.1:0-8362 GCA_964021475.1 uncultured Desulfobacteraceae bacterium
CGGCATACGAGCTTCTCCGGAGTGACTAGAGTTCAGACGTGTGCTCTTCCGATCTTTCATAAGCCGGAAAAAATTCCCCAATTCAATATTCTGATTGTTTAATTGATGAATTAAATGCAAGAATAATGCAATTGTTGATTCTGTTTTTCCAATAACACTTCCTGGAAAAATTCTTTGCTCCTTAAAAAATAAAGGGCTGAAAAACAAGCTCCAAACGCAATCCATCCCCCATGGCATAAGTATAGTAGAAAATATTAAAAATACAAGTTCAATGTATTATAGGTAAATAAAGTGAAAATTTTGATATGGATATCCATGCTCATCTGAACTCTCAAAAAAAAAATAAGTGTAAGATCGAGCAAAAAGATGAAATATCACCATTAAAGATGAAATATCACACACCAAAAACTCTTAAAAACAACAAAACAGTGCAAATACTGAAACAAAAACCTAAAAAATAGATGAAAACAATGGGGATGAAAATCTCTGATAATATATTTTTCTTTCATCCGCCACAAAAATAATTTTATCAAGAGCCAACCGATTGTGAAAATAACTCTATGGATCTTGATTCCGGATTTTTCTCCCACATTATAAACAGGCTCAATTGAGGGCAGTTCATCACGGTTGTCTACATTTTTTTTAGTACCCCACACTTTTTCGAATCTTACGTTTTTTCAATATAAATTATAGATTGTCTTATACATTTTCTTAGATCTGGCCATCGATTTCAACACCCTTCCTATAGTCCGCACCATTTCAGAATGGATATCTGAATAGGGGTCAAGTCTGCCCTTTATTCATTTGCAATATTGACAAGGGGCAAGAGCAGACTTGACCCCCTACTCTAAATTCCCTTGATAAGTAAGGCGTTTACTGGTATTTTGTGGTGGTTTTAATTAATTTTATTCTAACTTTTTGAAAAGATAGGTCTATTTGATGAAAAGAATAATTTTGACTCTGATATTCTTTGGGGTAGTCATCCCCATGGCCTGGATACTATACTATAAATATGGAGATGTGCTTAAAGCCGATATCAGTCTGCCCTCCCAATACCTGAAAAAATCATATGAAATGAATTTTTCGGTTAGGGACAGGGGAACAGGGCTTCGACGGGTCATGGTTTCCCTGATGCAGAAAGGCAATGAAAAAGTTCTCTTTGATAAAACCTATCCTCCGAATATAGGCAATGCCAATTATTCCACATCAGGGGAACTGAGTCCATTGTTCAACGACCCCTATCTGAAATCCATCGGAATCGGCACACGCATATTTTTAGGCGGCGCCCAGGGTTACGTCGCTGGCCTTGACGTGCTTCGCGCAGTCAAAAACCAGCATACCAACACCGTAGTCATCATGATCTCGGCCTATTCCACCACTGAAATTGCCGTAGAAGCCTTGAACGAAGGGTCCTATGACTTTGTGCCCAAGACCTTTGGCAACAATGAATTGCGTCATACAATAGCCAAGGCTCTGGAGCTCAAAACCCTGGAGCATGAAAAAGAAAGACGTTCCTCTCAACTTAAAACCCATCTACATTTCGACCGGATCATTGGTAACAGCACCGGCATGCAGGCCATTTACAAGCGCATCGAACAGATCAATCCCACCAAAGAAAGCGGTACCGGAAAAGGACTCATAGCCCGTACCATCCATGAAAATTCAGATCGTAAAGACCAGCCCTTTGTGGTGGTCAACTGCGGCGGTATCCCTGACACCCTCATGGAAAACGAGTTTTTCGGCCACGTCAAAGGCTCATTCACAGGGGCCACAGGTGACAAAAAAGGGTTATTTGAAGCGGCCAACAAAGGCACCATATTTTTAGATGAGATCGGAGAACTGTCCACCTTCCGCCAGGTCAAACCGCTAAGAGCAGTACAAGAAACAAAGTTCAAGCCCATAGGCGACACCCGGGAAATTGATGTGGATGTCCGGATCATTTCTGCCACCAATAAAAAACTGGGCAAGGACATCAGCAAATTACCTTCCTATGCCATAGATTTTTTAAATAAATATTCATTCATAGGCAACATCAGAGAACTGGAAAACCTTATTGAGCGATCTGTGGCCTTGTCTTCCACCAATATCATCCTGCCCGAAAGCCTTACCATATCCACCCACAAGCACAGGCGCTGGATCGAAGGTGTTCAAACAGATCGGTTTGATCTTGATGACATACTTGCTAAAATAGAATCCTCATACCAGGAAAAGGCCATGGAATTGGCCGGTGGCAATAAAAAAAAGGCTGTAAATTATCTGAGCCTGAGCATGAGATCCATGCGCTATCGTTTGGATAAGGCCACCTGATTTATTAAAAATTTTATTTTCATTCATACTGAATTGGAGGAAGCTTGAACCCTGAAAAATTAGAGGCTTGGCTAAACAAATCTACCATTGTTATTCCCGCAAAAAATGAAGAATTGGGATTAAATCTGCTGCTGCCTAAGTTACAAAAAACAGCCAAAAAGGCACATATACTTGTTGTGGATGACGGCTCAACCGATGCTACCCAGGAAATCTGTAGAAAATACGGGGTTGAAACTATCAGGCACAGACGCAGCAAGGGTAATGGCGCAGCCATTAAAACCGGGGCACGTCATGCTGACAGAGAGATTATCATTTTTATGGATGCCGATGGTCAACATGATCCCCAATATATTGAATCGCTTCTAAAAGAGTTCGCGGCCGGAGTTGATATGGTTATAGGTGCCCGAGATTCTTCTTCCCAGGCAAGCTTAGGACGACTGGCAGCCAACCGTTTGTACAATCTATTGGCCAGTTGGATGGTGGGGCAATCAATACCCGATCTGACGTCAGGATTAAGAGCGGTTTACAGAAAAAAATTTATTGAATTCCTTGATCTTCTGCCCAATGGCTTTTCATATCCGACAACCATTACCATGGCATTTTTCAGAGCCGGTTACAGTGTAGAATATATTCCAATTCGAACTGAAAAAAGGTTGGGGAAGAGCCATATTAACCTGACCCGAGACGGTATACGCTTCCTGCTGATTATTTTTAAAATAGGTACATTGTATTCCCCTTTAAAAATCTTCTTGCCCGTCAGTGCCAGCCTTTTTATGACTGGAATATTATATTATTGCTATACATTTATGACAATACATCGATTTACTAATATGTCGGCAGTCTTGTTAACATCCTCCATTACAATTTTTTTAATGGGATTGGTAGCAGAACAAATTAATAACCTACAGTATTCGTTGATATCAAAAGAGAAATGAGGCAACCTGTTAGTTTAAATTTTTTACAGGCCGTTTTTTATGAAAAAAACTTGTTTTTCAAGGTACTGATTACACTTTTATGAGAATTGCTGACAAGACTGGTGTAAAATCTATCGCTGTTAATGCAGCGTTTCTTTCGTCCGCACGTATCTTAACCAGCGTTGCCAGAGCATTCTATTCTATTTTTCTTGCAAAATTTGTAGGAGCTGAGCTGTACGGCTTTTTTAATTATGGATTATCTTGGTATATTCTGTTCATACCAATCAGTACCCTTGGATTAGATGCTATCCTTACCCGGCAGATTGCAATAAACAAAAAAAATGCCACATCCATAATCGGGCAGATCTTTATTCTCAGAAGCGCTTCAAGTATAACATTTTCTGTGTTGAGTGTAATTATGGCGCTGATGTTTGAACCTGATTTTAATTCACAGCGGCTATTATTTATCTTTTCCTTTGCTCTCTTAGGGCGAGGAATGTCTTTATGGAGCCATGCCGTATTCAGGGGATTTGAAAAATCAGGGTTTATTTTTATTCAAGAAATTTTTTTTAGATTGATTGAAATTATTGTTGGCATATGTCTTCTATATTCTGATTACGGAATATATGAATTAGCCATTGTCCATGCAATGGTATGGTTACTTCAAAGCTTTTTAGGTTTTTTCCTTGTCCGGTATCACATAGTTTCATTTAAAGTAACATGGGAATCAAAAGTCATGTTGGCTTTTATCAAGACTGGATTTCCTTTTGTTGTTGGAACATTCTTTTTAAGTTGGATTTTACAGGGCCCCATTTTAATGTTTCGTTATATGAAGGGAATCAATGCCGAACTAGGTCAATTAACCTTGGCACTTCAAGCTTTTTTCATAATTGGCATGATTTTCAGTGAGTTTGCGAATGCGGCCCTACCTGTTTTAAGTCGATCTGTATTGAGAAAAGATGGAAAAACGAATGATTTTACAGATTTTGTTTTACGAGTAGGACTGATTTTAGGTGGTGTTTTAATAATTTTTTCTATATCTTTATCCAATTGGGGAGTCACTTTTTTTTTGGGATCGGGATATGAGGTTGCTCCAAATTTGATTCCTTTATCAGTTTCATTGGTTTCACCTTACTTCTGGATAATATCCATGCATAATATTATGATTGCCCATGGAAAATTTTGGGCAATCCCAATTACCAATGCGTCAGGAGCATTAATATTGACCTTAACCTTTCCAATATTTGTATCTTTCTTTGGTCTTAAGGGTGTTTTTTTTTCAATAGGCGCCGGGTTATTTGTCATGAATTTATGGCAATTGTTTTTTCTTAATGAATATCGGTACAAAATTCCTTTTCAAAAATTGTTCTCATCATTTTTGTCTATTTGTGTTTCTACAATCATAACAGTTATACTCGTACCTCATAATCAATGGATGGCCTTAATTATAGGCGTATGCACATTAGTATTTACGTCCATATTGTTCGGTGCTGTAAAACAATTTGAGATAAAAAAAGTATGGAAATTATTGTTCAACTGCGAACAAGAAAAATGAAGGATAACAAAAATGAGTGAGCCTCGGGTCGCTATATCGCAGCCGTATATTTTCCGCTATATCTGCTATTTTCAGCTTTGAAGATAGTAGTCTGTTTGTTTTTTATGATGATGTACATTATATAATAAGGCTGCTGGCTTAATATTAAGGGAGTTGAAATTGATGGTGTCTAATTGATATAATCCGATAAAATTTCAATTTATTATGATTTGAAAAAGCCTCTGTATAAGTGTATCTTGCTCTTCGTGTGTGCGAGCTTGTTCGGCAAACATATGAGCGTATTTGAAATACACATAATGCGGAGCTTAAAGAAAGAGTTGATGGGAAAATATTTGAAGAGTTGCCCCATTTAAAGAAACGGTATTGGGGAAGGCAAGTTCTTAGAGCATCCTTGTGAGCAGAAAGACCCCGATCATAAGTTTAATATTGAATAAACTAACCGGTCTAATCCGGTATCGCTGGTTTCAAGCCGGTGGGTTTAAAATATTTATTTTTATAGAGGAGAGGTGAAAATGATTTTATTGGATCAATGGGTTGAGAATGAGTTGTCCTGTATAGAGCCGGGTATCTTTATCGCAGATCATTCAACCTCCATTGATTATAGTGATGGACGATCGGTTGAAAAATATCTTTCTTATGTCTTTAGCAAGGAAAAGGATTTAAGTTCTGATTCAAAGTCATTGGAGCACTGGATCAAAGACTGGTCATCGGAATACCATCTAAGCCGTCGTCGGGCCCAATTGCTTTCTGGTTTCTCCTTTGATAAAAAAGCCTCTGTATTGGAGGTGGGTTGCGGTTGCGGGGCCATCACCCGTTTTTTAGGTGAAACCTTTGAAAATGTCATTGGGATTGAAGGAACCCGGGAAAGGGCGATGCTTGCCAAAAAAAGATGCCGGGGTCTGGATTCGGTTCAAATAATTTGCTCCCCTTTTCATCAGGTTAAATTCAAAAAGCAATTTGATTTGATTTTTTGTATCGGCGTATTTGAATACTCTTCTTATTTTGTATCCCATAAAGACCCTTACACCTGGATTTTAAAATATTTCCAGAAACATTTAAATCCTGGTGGCCAGCTGATTTTAGCCTTGGAAAATCAATTTGGCCTAAAGTATTTTGCCTCTGCAACTGAGGATCACTCTGGAGTCCGCTACGATGGACTTGAGGGGTATCACAGAGGAAAAGGAAAGGCCAGGACCTTTGGACATGATGAACTTGAAAAAATGCTAACTCCCTTTTTTTCAGATCTTAAGTTTTACTATCCCTATCCGGACTATAAATTAGTGGATACCTTAATTTCCGATGCGGCCCTGGCAACCTTTGATATTTCGAATTTAATGGATGGATTAACCTCCAGGGATTATTTAAGACCCTATGGCCCAGTCTTTAATGAATCTTTGGTGTTGAAAGAGATTATTAAAAATAAAAAACTTCCATTTTTTTCAAATTCCTTTTTGATTCTTGCAACCAATGAAATTGAGGAAAATCAAAAATCAATGGATATGAAGTCATTGGCCCTTGTCTTTAATCGAAACCGGGCAGAAGCTTATCAAACCCGGATGGAAATTTATAAAGAGGGAGAAACGCTTTGGGTATCCAAAACATTGCTCAATAATGAAAAAGCTTTAATTCATCATCGCCTTCCCTATATTGAACCCTGGGTGGAAGGGGTTTGCCTGGGTGATCAAATCCTTAAAAGGGCCCAGAATAAAAAGGCATCTTTATCATTTATCTTTGAGCCCGTAAAGATCTGGGCCCACTTTTTGGAATCCAAAACCGATTCTCTTGGATATTTGCCCGGACATTATGTGGATGCCATTTGGCAAAACACCCTGATCAGAGACAATCAATTAAGTTTTATTGATTTGGAGTGGGATTTCCAACAAAGACTTTCTTTTAAGGTGTTATTTATCCGTGGGGTCTATCGTTTTCTGGTCAAATGTCGGGAACAAGGCTTGATGGCCGGTGCTCTCAAATTCAAAACAACCAAAGATATTATCCAAGAAGTTGCTCTTTTAATGGATGTCCAAGTTTATTCAAAGGATTTAACCGCCTTTATAGAAATGGAAACCAGAATCCAGATTCAGGTTTCCCTCAAAAAAAAAGCAAAAGGCCACATTCAAATGATTTTCATTACCCCCCAGCAAATTTTAATATGGATTTGCAAAGGGCTACGAATTTGGAAAAATTTTAACTTTTATTTATCCAAGCTTTATAGAATTCTGGATAAAAAAATCCGGGAATAATTATCCTTTTGGTCTCTTTGAGATGAACATCAAAAGTAATTGACATGACAACAGTTAACTGAGGCTGGATATCAAATTAAAATCACCTTGGTAAACGAATATTCCAAACGGCTGGCAGCCAACAAACACTATGCAATCTGGCTACCTGGTTTAATCTATCAACTTAGGCTTAGGCCTTATTCAAATTTCCGGAGGATTAAACTTTCTTAAAAAAGAATCCCTTATCCCTTTAAAATAGAATTTCGTAAAGTAAAATGATTTTGACAGTAAAAGGTTAAAACAAAAATTGAAAACTAGATGGCTTGCAATAAATGTAATTTTTGTAATCCCCTTCAAATTTTTTTTAGCAAAAAGAATATGATTCCGGGTAAGCATATACACTTTAAAGGGGCTGTTTCTCCTCTCCGATAGAGAATGAGAGCCTGATGTTCTATGACTTGATGTCCTTGAGTGCTTGTGCTGGATAACTGCATCTTTCAGAGTAACAAGGGTGAATCCAAGCGATCTTGCCCTGAATGACCAGTCTGCATCCTCTAAGTATGCAAAATACCGATTGTCAAATCCGCCTATTTTGTTCCAGTTTGCTTTACTGGATGCAATACAGCATCCGGTTAAACCGTCGGGGTAAATGTCTTCGGTGAGCTCATTATATGATTTATTCAGGTTTTTGTTAAACAGCCCACCTAAAAAAGGCTTGAAATCCAGGCCTGTGCTCTGAATGGTGTTTGTTCCATAAAAAACCATTACCGGGCTAATAACAGTTTTGGGATTTTTTTCCAAAAAATGTATCATAACATGAATGGTGTCTTTTCCAATAATAGTATCATTATTGATGATTAAAATATAATCACAATCCTTCTGTGAAAGGGCATATTCAATCCCCTGGTTGTTGCCCTGGGTAAATCCCTCGTTGTGATTGTTTTTTATATAATGGTGGGAAGGACAATTCTTGATTACAGATGCAATATCCTGTTTTTTGGAGCCGTTATCAACTATGCAAAGTTTCCAGTTTTTATAATCACATTTGTCCAAAGAGCGTACAAGATCAATTGTATCTTCTGCGCCATTAAAATTTAAGGTAATAATATATACTTTAGGATCCATCATAGGTCTTGTTTCAGTTCGGCAAAGGCCTGTAAATATTTCTCGGCAACTCTTTTCCAATCAAAATTTCGTTTAATATATTTCCGGGCAGCAGCCCCCTGGGTATCAATAAATTCCGTATCGGTTATTAAATCAGAGATTTGAGTTATGAATCCATGAGGATTTTCAGGTTCAACCAGGTACCCTGTAACAGATCGGAAGAGCACACGTCTGAACTCCAGTCACTCCGGAGAATCTCG
>CAXHYW010000118.1:0-8320 GCA_964021475.1 uncultured Desulfobacteraceae bacterium
TCCTCTTCCAGGACAAAAAGGTCCTCTCGTTCAATATAATACTCGGCAGCCGCCAGAATGGCATCCAGGGGAACCACCCCCACGATTTCAGAACCGATCACCCCGACCTTGAGCTTTGCAGCCTCTTTTTTCACCTGTTCAAACAAAACATGGGGAGGGGTGACAAGATAATTATTCAAATTCACCGTAACCTGGGCCAGATTATAATCATCCACATACCAGCCCATGCCCTTGACCTCATCAAATTGTCCAGGTTCTTCAGGACCGCGCCCTGCCTCCCGAAGATTCAGGGCAATCCTGTGTGCCTGGTTGGGGGTGGACAAAAGATTTACATTATAGGCGATGAGAAATCCCCTTGCCCCGGTTACCGTTGCCCCCCACTGGGGGATAAAGGTTGCCGGTCCGAAATCGGGTTTCCATTCAGGGGTGGCAATGCGCGCTTTGATCCCCTCATATTGCCCCTCTCGGATCTGGGGCAGCTTTTTCCGATAGTCCAGGGTGGCAGATTCTTCATAGAGATAAATGGGGATACCCAACTCCTCGGCTACCCGCCTGGCGAACTCCATGGAAACGGCCACACATTCTTCCATGGTCACATTTGCCACCGGGATAAACGGACAAACATCCATGGCCCCCATGCGGTGGTGATCACCTTTATGGGTTCGCATGTCAATGAGTTCTCTTGCCGCCCGGGCAGCATTGATCGCTCCTTCAACAACTGCATCGGGGTCCCCCACAAAAGTATAAACCGTTCGGTTGGTGGATTTACCGGGATCCACATCCAGGAGACTTACCCCCGGGGTCTTGCGGATGGCCTCGGTGATGGCTTCTATGGTTTCAAGGTTCCGCCCTTCTGAAAAATTGGGAACACATTCGATTATTTTTCTCATGATTTTGGATTTCCTGTAGGGGTTCAAAATTGTTTTGTATCCCACTCATTTATCAAAAAAAAAACAACTTGTATATACATGTATGCACCTTTCCCAGAATGACCTGATCAATATCCCCTGAAAATCGAATTTTAAAGACCAAGGGGATATAAATGATGGGGACCGGAGACGGACCGGAAGATGATCGACTGATGCAATACTTACCTAAAAAAAATGAATGCCAAAAAAGAATAAACCTTAGTCCGGGCTTCCAAAGGGTATTTTTAATTTCCTCATCCGGCTGCGCAGGGTGTTGGGATTGATGTCAAGGAGAGCTGCAGCCCCTTTTTCACCGTATATCCTGCCCTTTGTATGGCGCAGGGCCTTTTGAATATGCTGAATCATGACCTGGTTCAGGGTGTGAACCTTTTGGGCAGGTTCATACGGGGTCCGGTCATCTGGCTCGCCTGACAAATCATCCCAAAATTCCAGGGCCAGTTCATCCCTGTCCCGGCCCCGGCTTCTGATCAGGGCCCTTTCAACCAGGTTCTGGAGTTCCCGTACATTGCCGGGCCAGTGATAGGATTTGAGCCGGTCAATGGCATGGGCCGTAACCGGGGGCGAAGAGTGAAGCTTGAGTTCGGCGGATTTACGCTTGATAAAGTGATGGAATAGGGTTGAAATATCTTCTTTGCGTTGACGCAGGGGGGGAATCATAATGGGGAAAATATTCAGCCGGAACCACAGGTCCTCCCTGAAATGACCGGTTTTTATCATTTCTTCCAGGTTTCTATGGGTGGCTGTAATGATCCTCACATCCACGGGCATGGGAGCGGTCCCTCCCACCCGGTTTATTTCCTTGTTCTGAATGACCCTGAGCAGCCGCACCTGGGCTTGAAGGGGAAGTTCACCGATTTCATCCAGAAAAATACTTCCTTTGTGGGCCCGCTCAAAATATCCCCGTTTCAGGGAGATTGCCCCGGTAAAGGCTCCTTTTTCATGTCCGAACAGCTCACTGTCAAAGAGGGTTTCCGGGATCGCCCCGCAATTGACTTTGATAAAGGGCCTGTCCTTGCGGGAGGATGTGGAATGAATGGCATTGGCAATCACCTCTTTGCCCACCCCGGTTTCCCCCAGGAGCATGGCCGGGCTGTCAAGGGGGGCCACCTGATGGACCATTTCCATTACCCCCTTTAATCCGGAATCCGCTCCAATGATTTCATCCCCTGAAATCTGGAGAAGCTCTTTGGTCAGGGCCCTGTTTTCCGCATCCATCATCTCTTTGAGTTTTACGGCTTCCATATATTGCAGAGCATTTGAGACCGCAATATCAAAGGGTTTCCTGAGCATTGCCAGAAGACGGGCATGGGCTGGATTATAGCAATCCTTTTCTTCGGCAATCACTGCAAGGGCTCCCAGTCTTTTTCCTTCAATAACCAGACGCATGATCAAAAGTGAGATATCTGCTTTGCCGGTCTGCTGGAACACAGTCCTTGACACGGCATCATGTTCCGGGCTGTTGACAATTTTGACCTCCTGCCATTGTGAAAATTCATACTCAATCTGATTCACGGCTTTGGGGGGAAGGGCAACAGAGGCAAGAGAGGGGATGCTGCCCTTTCTGGAAACCCTTGCCAGATTGGAGAGGATCCCGTTATCGTAGAGATACAGGGACATCCAGGACACCGGCATGCAGGTCTCAATATACCCCAGGCAGAGGTGCATGGCCGTTTTAATATCCAGACTGCCGCAGATGCGGAGGGTTGCCTGACGAAAAAATTCGTTTTCATTCATGGGGGAACCTCCTGGTAAATTTTAATGGTCCCAGTATATCACGATATTTAACAATCGCCACGAAATAAAACGACCAATGTCGTTTTATTTCGTGAAATATAAAATGTTAATATGGTAACACTTTGAAATTTAACACCTTATTCGTCTGGCATGGATCTGGCAGTGGGTATAGTGGGTATAGCAATGGATCATCAGAGAGACCCGGCAACGGGCATATTAATAACCCCATGATGGAGAAAGAACCCATGCCCCTGAATCGAAAAACCGCATTTATCAATTTGACCACCCAGGAAGTGAGGGTGGAAGAGATCCCTTTGGATCTGAGGAGAAAATATTTCGGGGGAAGGGGACTGAACATGTATTACCTGGCCAAAATGGCGCCCAAAGGCCTTGATCCCTTTGATCCGGACAACCCCCTGATCTTCGGAACAGGTCTTCTCACCGGTGTATTCGGGGGGAGGATGAATGTCTCGGGCAAGTCCCCGGAAAGCGGGTTTCTGGGGGATTCCAATGTGGGCGGTTATTTTGGGGCTGAGCTGGCCAGCACCGGGTACAGCCACCTGGTGATCACCGGGAAAGCCAAGCAGCCTGTCTATCTTTACATTGAAAATGAAACCATCTCCTTTCGGAATGCCGGCCATCTCTGGGGGAAAAAAACAGGGGAGGTCCAGTCCATGATCCGAGAGGAGGTGGGAGACGACAGGGCCAGAACCATGTGTATCGGACCGGCAGGGGAGAACCTGGTGAGATTTGCCTGCATTATCACAGGACCTAAAAACGCAGCCGGAAGAACAGGGCTGGGCGCCCTTATGGGCTCAAAAGGTCTGAAAGCCGTTACTGTTCGGGGAAGCAAATCTTTTTCCATTCAAGAGCCCAAAGCATATATCAACCTGCTTCGGGAAACCAACCGGAAATCCACTGGCACTGGCTGGGGCAAAGCCCTGGGCGAATACGGCACCCCCATCCTCTTTAAAAATGCCAACACACGGGGGTGGACCAGTTATAAATACCACCAGGAAACAACCGTGGGAGATCGGGGGGCTGATCTTTATGCTGAAAATTTTAAGGCCAAAATGTCCAAAGGCTCTGTCTCCTGTTTCGGCTGCCCCATCCACTGCAGGCACCGGTTTGAGATCAAAGAGGGGCGGTTCAAAGGCACAAAGGGGGAAGGCCCAGAATATGCCAGTATCAGTTCCATGGGGCCCACCCTGGGGAATCTGGACCTGGGATCTGTGGTCTATCTTTCTGAACTGTGCAATCAATACGGGGTTGACACCATATCAGGGGGCAATTACATGGGTTTTGCCATGACCCTGTATGAAAAGGGGATTATATCGGAAAAAGAGGTGGGCTATCCTTTGGAATGGGGAAACCATGATGCCATAGAACGGCTGCTCACAGATACGGTTTACAGGCGGGGTTTCGGAGATGTCTTGGCAGAGGGGAGTCTTGCCCCCAAACGCCTGGGGCCGGAGGCGGCAAAGCACATGCTGACCATCAAAAACATTTCCATAGAGATGACAGATGAACGGGCAGCCAAGGGACTGGCGTTCGGTCTGGCCGTGGCCACCCGGGGAACCTGTCACATGAGAAGCCGGCCCTCTGCTGATGTGGTCAATTACCCCAGGGAAATCCTCAGCGCCTTTTACGGGGGGGATGTGGGAAAGGATTTCAGGGATTATACGGGAAAGGCCAGGATGGTCTGGTGGCATGAATTGTTTAATGCAGTCACGGATTCTGTGGGGATCTGCAGGTTTGCAGGTGTCTTCAGCAGCATCAATGCCATTGGCTATGTTGACATCGCCAACCTGATTTACACAGCCACAGGCTTTAAGATAGGGGACAAGGATCTTTTTGAACTGGGCGAACGGATTTACACCCTGGAACGGCTTTTTATTACCAGAGAGGGCATATCCCGAAAAGACGATGTACTGCCGGACCTCTATTATAATCAGCCCATTCCCCACGGCCCCACCAAAGGCGAGGTCATGGTCAAAGAAAAATTTGAAGAAATGCTGGATGATTATTACCAGCTCCACGGCTGGGACAACAACGGCAACCCCTCACAAAAGACCATTGACAGTCTGCAGCTGGGAAGCGCCATGACCGGAACATCCTGTCATGGAAAAAATAATGCCGCATGATACAAAGGGCTCGGGAGAGAAAGGAATAAAAATGAAAATAAAGGTCGATAAATCAAAATGCACTGGCTGTCTTCTCTGTGAAATTACCTGCTCCCTGTCCCATTGCGGAGAAATTCAGCGGGAAACATCTGCCATTCAGATTCAATTAAATGATCTGGATCATGGCCTTCACCAGCCTGTGCTGTGCCGGCAGTGCAAAAAAATGTCCTGCCTGAAATCAGAGGGCAAAGAAAGGGATGATGAACTGCAAACAGCTTTTTTCTGGGATCATCATCCAAATAGACAGGAAGACTGCGCATTCAATGCCCTGTTTGCATTCAAGGATAGTCTGGTCCACTGCGATTTGTGCCAGGGGGATCCTGAGTGTGTGAAAAGCTGTCCGACAGGTGCCTTGAGAATCGGGTCCTGATCAATGTTTTTGAAAAGAGTTATCGGTAGCATCCGGCGTGATTGTCTAAACCATATAATTGTGCTTAACGATGATTGAACATATCGTATTAATTCTTGACATAGATCAATTTTATGTTCCTTTTTTTTTGGTAGAATTCATACCAAAAAAAGGAACATTAAAATGACAAACACAAAAGCCTGTAAGCATTGTTTAATCGCATTTTTCACGATCCTTCTGATTATTATCTCAACCTCACAACTTTCGGCCGGAAATACCCCAAATCCCGCATTGGCGCGAACAACGCCACTGGAACTCAAACACAAACAATTAAAACAGGACACCTCGGCCCTGCTGAAACGCCTTATTGCTGAGCGCGCTAAAGTGCTGGAAGAAATGCGAAAGCAGGCCCGCGCAGATATGGCCGAATGGGAAAATGATCCCAACTACCTAAACGGACAAGGCTTAAAAGCAGCTCTGCTCACCTCTGAGGCCGTCGCAGAAGGCTACGGGTTTGATGTTCCCAAACTTCGCGAAATGTATCAAGTGACCAAGAAATCCATTTTGGGTCTGGAAATGGTGACCAAATGTGGAAAAAGCTCCCCCACTCTGAACGCGGCGGGTAAAGCGGTAGACAGTATTTCCAGCACCGCCAAAGGGGCCATGGATTATTTCGGCCTTGCCGCCAGTGAAGAAGAGCGTCTGGCCTGTGTACAAACCGAAAAACTCAAGCTCTACCGCGAAGTGAACCGCGCCTATATATATGCTCTCACCGCTAAATCAGCAAAAGAATCTGCTGAAGGGTTCCGCCGGTACGCCGGTCTGATCCAAACCGAACTTGGCCGCGACGGGGCCTTTATCGTCCAGCAAGCCAACGACCTGGCAGATAATCAGGATACAGTGCTTTTCGTTTTTGAACTGGTCCCTGTAGTTGGTGAGCTTCTGGATTTATATAAATTGGGAGTTGGCACCGACGTTATGGGAGGAAAAGCGTCGGATGTTGATCGGGCTTTGGCAGGTGTCGGACTATTAGCTCCTGAAATTGTAACGCAGCTTTTCAAGCGCTCTCCTCAGGTTTATCTGACCATGAAAAGCTTCATATCGGAAATTGTCGTAGTGAAGGGTGGCTTTTTCGATTCTGCCATCATCCGGGCAGGTCAGGAACTGGCCCCGTTCAAGCAAAAAGCCCAACAAGTATTAAGCGCCATGCTCGAAGTTGAAAAAAAGATTGCAGATAAAGTGGGCGGCAAGGTCTTGGCCGTCGCTAGCGAAAGCATCGACGCTGTTGTCAAACGTCTTGAAAAAATGCCGACCTATCGTATGAGCAAACAAGCAGCGATTGCCGCCTCTAATATGATCCCTGATCATATGGATGCAATGATAGAAGTCGCCGCTAAAACGCAACAAATTCTGATGTTCCGCCCCTTCAATCCGCTGGGGAAAGACGCCATGCAGAACGCGGTTAATACTGCCAAAACCCAAGGGTGGAGAGGTAAAATCGCGACGAAGTGGATGGATATCAAGCCCAAATCGGCAAGCAACCCGCTGCTGGGTGCCGGAATTCCTGCTGATCCGGCTTTATCAAAGCTGAACGACCCACTGGTCGCCGCCCGTAAAGCCAATGACCCGGCTGCCATTGCCAAGGCGGAAGAAGAAATTGCCGAAATGGAAAAAAAAGCGGAAAAACTGTTCGCTAAAGTCGATAGCAACAACAACCCGATTGTCAGCAAAACACCTGCTTTATATAACGGGCAGAATGTCATGTGGGCCGTCGACAAGGAGGGCAATAAGGTGATGGGTGTGCTAAATTCCAACGGCAAACTATACGATCCAATAACAGATACGACCTTTGATATCGGCTCCTCCCGTCCCAAGATTGTAGAGCTGATCACCGATAACAACCAGACAGCTATCTTGCCCGACTATGATTTATTCGCAGTTAGCGGCAAGACAATCTCCGGCGGCGGCCGATATGACAGCGCAACAGGGCGCATGACGGATGAAGCTGTGGTATTTGAGAAAAATGCCCTTGGCAACACCGATACCCGCAATCTGGAAGCCATGACCGCGATTAACCAAACGGTTGTCAAGAAAACCGGTGTTAAGGGAGATGTGGTTCATCATGGTTCAGCAAATTTCTGGACAGACAACCGGGATTTTCCAATAACGATCATAATGCCTGATGGAAATGTCATATCCTTGGCCGCAGGACCCGCGAGCAATCCTGACAAATGGATTCAGGAATTTTTCCATGCTCAAACGCTCGCAGGGTATAGAGGGCTGGTACCCCACCCCTCCTGGGGTTGGCCAACGTATAATCCGCGCTTTGGGTATAATGGGGGGGCAAGCTGATGGTTAGTCTTTCATCCCTTCTTAAAACCGCCCGTCAATTGCTTTTCTCTAGCATAGCCTTAAGCGGGATAATTCTGGCATCTCCTGCAAGCGCGAATGAAAGCGCGGCAAATCTGGAACCTGAAATCATAAAACTCGAAGCCTCTTATGCTGATGTCGAAACCCAATTAAAAGGACAACAGGCCGAACTGGATCGCGTCCTGGGTCTCGGGTATGGCGGGGTAGGTCTCAGAAAAGATCTCAGTGACATAGCAGATCGAGTCGAACCTCTTGAGGCCCGCCTCAACGAGTTGGGAGATCAGCTCAGTAAGCTTATTGAAGCTTTGAAATCATCCATCAAGGCTGAGCCAATCATCACACCCGAAATGCTGGAAGCCCGCAAAACTGCAAATTCGGCGCGCGATACCGCAAAGGCTGCAAAAAATACAGCCAATGAAGGTGTTGCGAATGCAAAACAAGCAAGGGCAGCAGCCAGCCAGGCACGGGCGGCGGCAGACAAAGCCGCGAGCGCCGCATCAAAGGCACAAAGCTCACCGGGAGAGAATTTAGGAGTCGTGACCTACAAAAAAAGCGGTAATCGCTACTCCGGCCAGTTTGCCAATGGGAAGAGAAGTGGGTTTGGCGTTTATGCGTATGCGAGTGGTAATGGCTTTAAGGGCCAGTTTGCAAATAACAAACGAAACGGCCCGGGAGTTTATACTTTTTCTGGCCACGGCCGCCGGTCGTTGTCAAGAGACTTGTCGCCTAAATCATTTTTAAAATGCACATTATAA
>CAXHYW010000119.1:0-8296 GCA_964021475.1 uncultured Desulfobacteraceae bacterium
CCATTGAATGGGTTTCCGGTGCGGAAGGACCCAGATTTGCCGAGAAAGTCACAGAATTTACAAATACAATAAAAGCCCTGGGACCCAATGGATTTAGAAAGAAACATGTCGTCCAAAAGGAGGTAGAAACATGCCAGTAAAAATTGCCGGTGAATGGCTCAACTCCTGCTCGGGATGTGAAATCGCAATCCTCAACCTGGGGGAGACCCTGCTGGACCTATTGCCCCAACTGGATTTTGTCCACATTCCGGTTCTCATGGATCACAAACACTACGGGCAACTCGGGGATAAGACCCAGATTGATATCCCCAAAGCCACCGTGGGACTTTTGTCCGGTGGAATCCGCAATGAGGAACACCTGGAAGTGGCCCACGAGATGCGCAAGAAATGCGACATTCTCATCGCTCTTGGCACCTGTGCCACCCATGGCGGCATACCAGCCCTGATCAATTCCTATACCAATGAAGAACTCTTTGAGCAGTATTATCATACCGAAAGCACCGATCCCAATGACCTGCTTCCCTCCCAGGGGCTGCCCAAACTGTTGGACCGATGCTATGCCCTTGACGAGCAGATCAAAATTGATATTTACCTGCCCGGCTGCCCCCCCCACCCGGACCAGATTGCAACCGCAATCCTGGCACTTCTGGCAGGGGAAACCCCCGAGCTGCCCTTTAAGAGTGTCTGCGATACCTGCCCCACTATCCGTGCGGGTAAAGGAAATATCAAAGAAATAAAACGCTTCATCACCACGCCTGAATTTGATCCGGATCAACCCCTGGACCAGATGCAATGCCTTCTGGAACAAGGGTATCTGTGTGCAGGACCTGTTACGAGAGCCGGCTGTTCCGGCAACGACGGAGAAGGTCCCCGGTGTATCAGTGCCCGGGTTCCCTGCCGGGGCTGCTACGGCCCGGTCAGACAGGAAGGCAACCAGCTTCTGGATATGCTCAATGCACTTGCTTCCAACGGAATTGATATTAAAAGCCTGCCGGAAAGAGACAGTATGCTTAGGTTTTCAGGCGCACACAACCGATTGGTTGCCAACAAAAAAGGAGGCCTATAAATAATGGGAAAAACGATTAATATTTCTCCCCTGTCCAGGATAGAAGGACATGCGAGCATTAAAATACAATTGGATGACAATGGTGAAGTAGAAACAGCTACCACCCATTTCAGTTCCATCCGCGGATTTGAAAAATATGTCCAGGGAAAACCAGCTGAAGAGGTGACACGGATTGTCACCCGAATTTGCGGTATCTGCCCCTGGCACCATCATTTGGCTTCCACCAAGACGGTGGATGCCTGTTTTGGAGCTGAGGTTGCCCCGGCCGGTCACATGCTCAGAGAATGCATGCAAAACATGGCCCATATCAATGACAAAATTCTCCACTTTTATTTTCTGGCAGCCCCTGATTTTATTATGGGACCCGATGCCGACTACAAGGTGAGAAACGTCATCGGTATTGCCCAGGCCGCACCGGAACTTGCCAAAAAAGTCATCCAAATGCGCCAATTGGGCCAGATGATGATGGAGAAATTTGCCGGCAAGGTGATTCACCCCATTGCAGCTGTGCCCGGCGGGTTTGCCAAATCCATGTCTGACAGCCAAAGGCTTAGTCTGATGGAAGACACCAAAACCCTGCTGGAATTTGCCAAATTTTCCATGGCCCATGCCAAGGAAAACATCTTCCCCAAATATATGGAAGAGGTCACCACCCTCGGTACAATTACCACAGGCTTTATCGGTACGGTTGATGACCAAGGCTCTTTGAACTTTTACGATGGCAAGATCCGGCTCATGAAGCCAGATGGAACCTATTCTGATTTCCATAATTCAGACTATATGGATTATATCTCTGAGAAAGTGGTAGAAAACTCCTATGGAAAATTTCCCTATGCCAAATCCTGGAACGAAGGATTTTCCATGGATCTGGATCAACCACGGGGTATCTATCGCTCCAACTGCCTGGCCAGAATCAATACCTGCGATCAGATTTCAACCCCGCTGGCACAAGCTGAACTTGAAGAATTCAGAAAAAGCTTTGGCAGACCAGCCCAGCATACCCTGCTCTATCACTGGGCAAGGCTCATCGAGCTTGTTTATGCCTGTGAAAAAACCCTGGAACTGCTGTCCGATCCTGCCATCTGCGGCAAGGAAACAAGGTTTGACGTTACTCCAAAAGCAGGCCGCGGCGTAGGACATGTGGAAGCTCCCAGAGGGACTCTCATCCATGACTATACCACCGATGATAACGGAATGATTGTTTCGGCCAACATGATTGTGGGCACCACCCATAACCTGGCCCCCATCAGCATGAGCGTGGAGCAGGCAGCAAGACTTCTGATCCATGAGGGAAAAGTAGACGAAACGATTCTAAACAAGGTGGAGATGGCCGTGCGGGCCTACGACCCCTGAATTTCCTGTGCCACTCACCGCCTGGATGGCGGCAAGCTTATTGACATTAAAGTTGTAGATTCAAACGGCCAAACACTTTAGAGTTAACCGTTTACAAAATTAAAGGGTGCAGAGAAATCTGCACCCTTTTTTGTTTTTCAAGGGTCAATGATTGACCCATCAATGATAACCTTTTTGTGTTTTCCAAGTTTTTTTAAATACGGGAAATCAGCAGGGAAATGCAACCCCCAACCCTTCTCCCAATTTGTAGGTCTTGTCGACCAGGGTCTTATCAAGGGGAATTCCCTGATCCATACGGCGAACCTGTATGGCATGCTCCAGAAAACCCGGATAAAGAACCTTTTCAAACCCCTTGGCAGGCTTTAACGCCATGATGCGGGTCAGCTCTTCGTCCATGCGGGATTTGAACTCCCGGGACTGCATGAATAAATCAATTTTAATGGCCAGCATAAAATTACCATTTCCCGATTCCCGCTCCTGGTTGGAGAGTACGCTCAGGACGGTTCCACCGAAATTCGCACCGGTAAACACGCCGGACAGGATATCGGTCAGCAGCGCAATGGCAGATCCTTTCATCCCGCCAAAGGGAACCATGACCCCCCTAAGCGCCGCCTTGGGATCTATTGTCGGCTCTCCGAACTCATCCAGAGACCAGCCCAAAGGGATGGTTTTCCCTTCATCCAGGGCCTTGCGCACTTTTTTACGGGCACCTTCACTGGTTGCCATGTCAATGACAAAGGGGGGCAGTTTGCCAGCGGGGACTGCAACCGATAAGGGATTGGTGCCCATGAGAGGTGCTGCGGCCCCAAAGGGTGCGGTAACAGCCGATGCATTGGATGTAATGATGCCAATGCAGTCGTGTTCCAATGCCATCAGCGAGTAGGCACTGGCAGCACCGAAATGATTGCTTCGTTTAACAGCGGCACAGCCTATCCCAAAATTCTCAGCCGCTTCAAGGCACAGGTTCATGGCCTTGGTGCCAGCCACCTGGCCCAGACCGTTGCCACCATCCACCTGGATGGCCAAGGGCCTGGAGCTCTCTACCTTCAGCGTTGGTTTGGGATTAATCCTGTCCTGTTCCAGGCATTCCACATACCCGGCCAGACAAGGGAGACCATGGGTGTCAAATCCCCGCAAATGAGCCATTACCATTCTTTTTGCCGTGTCCTGACCCTGGGTTTTCGAAACCCCTAATTTTGACAATATTTGTTCAACAAAAAGTTCCAGCAGATTTTGTTTTATAATTATTTTGTCGTCCATGCTCTAATACCTCCTGTTAAATTACCGGGCCTGTGACGTAAATATCCATGGCCTGGACATACCCTGATATTTCAGCCTTTGTCCGGGTGCCAGATGCCACATCCGCTATTGTCTGATAGATTCGCTGGCCTGCCTGACCAAGGGTCTCTCCGCCATCCATCACCTGGTGTACGGAAATATCCATGTGATCGCGAAGATGGTTCCAGGTCTTTTCATTGCCGGTAATCTTGACAACCGGTACAAAGGGAAATCCCTGGGGAGCTCCCCTGCCGGTTGTAAAGGCGATGACATTGCATCCTGCCGCGGCAAGACCGGTCAATAGTTCCGGCTCCCGGCCCGGGGAATCCATCAGTACAAGGCCTTTGACATCGGGTTTTTCTCCATATTCATAAACCTGCTGCACCACCGCATTACCACTTTTGGCAATGGCCCCCAAAGACTTTTCCTCAATGGTGGTCAATCCCCCTGCAATATTCCCGGGTGTGGGCTGTCCCCCTCTCATATCAACCCCAACGGCCTTGGCACGGTTTTCCATACGCTCTACCAGGTCCAGTATTTTCTGCCCGGTTTCCTTATCCTTGGCCTGGGCTGCAAAAATATGCTCGGCTCCGATAATTTCGGTGACCTCACCCATTACAACACTTGCATCTTCTTTTAAAATGCTTTGCACAACCACACCCAGAGCAGGGTTGGAAGCAAGTCCCGATGTGGTGTCTGAACTACCGCATTTTAACCCCAGCACAATGTCGGAGCCTGGGCATTCCACAGGTCTGATTTTGGATGCCTGGAAGGCCATTTCCTGGGCAAGCAATACTCCCTTGGCAATGGTTTTGGCAGCCCCGCCTTCTTCCTGGATCATGATGGTTTCAACATTTTTACCACTGGCAATGATGGCCTCTCTAACTTCAGGCATCTTGGTTCCTTCACACCCCAGGCCCACCAAAAGCACAGATGCAAGGTTGGGATTGCATCCCAGGCCGCATAAGGTATGGGTTACCCGGTCCAAATCCGGTACTGTCTGGCAGCATCCCTGCTGATGGGAAAATGCCACACTACCGTTCACCTTGTCTGCAATTCCCCTGGCAACTTCATTGGCACAAACAACAGTGGATATAATTCCCACATAATTTCGGGTGCCCACCTGGCCATCTGATCTGCGATATCCTAAAAATTTCATAATGTCACCTTCATCTTCATCTTCATGATTATAAATCGCCTCTGCCCCTCAGGCTTTCCAGATTCTGCACATGGACATGTTCCCCGATTCTTATATTCTGGGTAGCCCGTCCAATGACGCAATTATATTTGAACACATCCTCTCCCTTGGCAATCTCCTTAATGGCAAATTTATGCCCAAGGTCTATGGCCTGTATCAACCTTACACAGTGGGTTTCTTCATCTATCCCCACCAAAGCGTCCTGGCCGATAGTTAGGTCCTGAATGGCGGTTGCCACATTGTCCTGATCCTTAATCACCAACGCATTTCGTTTCATTTTAGCCTCTTAAATTATTTTGTCCCTTTGAAGGGATGACAGCCCATGGGTGTTCCGCAAGGGCAGTATATTTTCATTTAACCATGTATTAAAATAGTCATATCCGGGCAGCAGCCTGATGGAATTATAAATATGTTCTCCCATTTCCCGCCCCCAGACAGGGTCGACAAGTTGTATGAATTTTTTCTTTATTTCCGCCCCAGTCAATGGATTTTCCGGGTCTCCCTTGCGGATGTTTGCGGTTTCAGACAGAACCCTGCCATTGGAAAATCTTAACTCCACCCTGGCCGGGCGAAGGCTTTTGTCATTGCAAAGCGTATCATCTGCCACAAGTTTAATTTTGGACAGCAGGCATTGTATGAGCTGATCAGACAGGGTCTGGGTTGAAAATTCCGCCAGGGTTACCCTGCCCCTGGCAAGGGCAATGGCAACACAAAACCCAATGGAAAATTTGGCCTGGAGATCGGTTTGGGGAGCAGGGTTCCCGGCGATCCCCAGGGATACAGGATGTGCCCTGATCTCAATTTCTTCGATGGTGTCAAGTTCCAGGCCCTTTGCAAGCCCAAGAGCCGCTTCAATAGCGGTCATGGTGTGACCGCAAACCGGATAGGCTTTTATGGTTGTTTCACCCAGCAGCCACTGATCGTTCAATCCCTCACAACAGGATTCAATATCGACTGGTTCAGGCACCATTCCATTAAAAAAACCTCGGTTTCCTTCAAAAATACTGGAAGGACCCAAGATTCCTTGTTTTGCAAGTAACGCTGCCAACAGGCCTGACTGTGCCGCTTTACCGGCGTGGAGCCCCTTTGCCTGGGGAAAATCCGGCAAAATCTCCCATAACCCTGATGCCTGGGTACCGGCAAGCCCCAGGGCCCCTGTGATTTGGGATACATCAAGTCCCAGACAATGGGCGGCACCTGCCGCCGCACCAAATGTTCCCACAGTTCCGGTTGTGTGAAATATCTGGTTATGGCCAGGGTTGATTGTCCGGGCCAGACGCATGGATATTTCGTAACCAGCGGCCACAGAACTTAAGAAAGATCTGCCAGACCTGTTCCCTATTCCGGCACCTGCCCAGGCGGCTGAAATAACAGGTGCGCCAGGATGATATAAACCGTTTCGGTAGGCATCGTCAAATTCCAGGGCATGGCTGGCACCCCCGTTAACAAGAGCCGCCTGCAAAGGGTCCACTGACTGCAAATTCCCCAATATCACCCCCCCCTTTGGGTTTCCAAAATCTCCGGGCACCAAAGAGAACAGCGCCTGCCCTATTCTTGAGTCAAAACCGGCGGCTGCATTACCGATCCAGTCTGCCACAAGGTCCAGGGTTTTTTCCTGGACATCACCGGGCATATCAGACCAGGTAAGGCTATCTATAAAACGTGCATATTTCCGGGCTATGGACATTTTAGAATCTATCATGATTTTAACAGGACTATTTTGCCAATTGGGCCTGGACCTTGTCCCTTACGGACAATGCCACCTTAGAAGAAAGACCCAGATAGCCAGCCGGCTCCAGAACCTTTTCGATATCTTCACGACTGCAGTTTTCGGCAATCTCTTTATCCGCCAGCAATTCATCAATCAAAAAACTATCGTTTTCAGTGGCCCGGACAGATGCGGCATATACCTTTTCATGGGCTTCGGGAAGGGGAAAAATCTTTTCCAGCAGAAACATAACCTGCTCGGACAACAGCATTCCCTTGAGTATATTCGTATTATTGAGCATATGCTCTTTTTTGACGTTAAGCCCGCCCATGATTATTTCCAGATGGTTCAGGATACCACCAAGCATGACAAAGGTTTCAGGTACGGCAATCCATTCATTTTTCCACCGGGCAGCTTCCCGTTCATCTTCCTGACCCATGGCCTCCATGCAAATTGAGGCATTGGCCCTGATGGTCCGTTCCAGAATCATGATCCACTCACTGTGGACAGGGTTTTTCTTGTGGGGCATGGTGCTGGAGCCGATCATTCCCTTGGACGGCTCTTCAAGTTCTCTTAATTCTGTCCGGCTCAGATGATACACATTACGCCCGATACGCCCGGCAGTACCTGCCAGCAGAGAACACAGACTCATCATCTCGGCAACCCGATCCCGGGAGCTGTGCCAGCAAATATCCGGTGCTCCAAGTCCCAATAATTCAAGAGCCCTGGCCTGGAGGTCAATTCCTTTGTCACCCCAGGATGCAAAAGTTCCCACGGCACCGGTAATGTTCCCAACCAGGATGCGGGAACGGGCATTTGTAAGCCGTTCCATCTGGCGGCCCAGCTCTGACAGCCAGGAGGCAGCCTTGAACCCAAAGGTAATGGGTAATCCGTGTCCGCCATGGGTCCGGCCCACCATGACCGTGTCGGCATGGTCCTTCACAATGTCTGAAATGGTCTGCATGCTGGTACCAAGATGCTTCAATACCACATCATACCCTTCCTTGATCATCAGCATGAGACCTGTGTCAATGATATCCTGGGTAGTGGCACCAAAATGGACATACCGGGAATATTCATGATCGATTACGTTTCGAAACTCTTTAAGGAGCCCCATCAGACTGTGTCCGCAGGCCTTACCAAAGGCCTTGACAGCTTCCAAATCCAGAAGAGATATATCCGCTTTTGCGGCAATGATTTCACCGGCCTCCGCAGGAATTATGCCCATTGCGGACTGGGCCCTGGCCATTGCCACTTCAACATCAAGCCAGCACTGGAGCATGTTTTTTTCATCAAAGATTTCCCGCATCTCCTGGGTTCCGACTGAATCGCCCAAAAGGGTGGTATCCATCATATGTACACTCATTATTTTGTCTCTCCTTTACGGTTTGTTTTTATAAAAATTTAGTTGCTAAGCTGTTTGCAGGCATCTGCAATTTTCTGGCAACCAGATTGAAGCAATTCCATCTTTGTTGCAAAAGATATCCTGAAATAGGGAGAAAGCCCGAAAGCCTCGCCATGAACAACAGCTACGCCGCATTCATCCATGAGAAAATTGCAAAAATCCAGGTCTGAAGAGAGGGTCACTCCCTTTGGGGTTTTCTTGCCGATAAGATCCTTACAAGATATATAACAGTAAAAAGCACCAGATCGGAAGAGCACACGTCTGAACTCCAGTCACTCCGGAGAATCT
>CAXHYW010000120.1:0-8267 GCA_964021475.1 uncultured Desulfobacteraceae bacterium
TTTCCCCATAGTCCGATCTTTTCGTTTTTTATGATGACAATCCCCTGGATCCCCTGGATCTGTTGCCCGAGATGGAGGGCCTTTTCAATGTCGTCTTCATCTTTTACCATGTTGCAAAGGGCGGTGGCCGCTGCATCTGCCAGGCAGCAGGAGGGGGCCATGATGCTCACTGCATCTGCTGTTCCAAAACTTTTGGAATGGCCCAGGGTGCCCGACGAGGTGCACATGGCAAAGGCAGCTTCCTGTGGTGCCACCTTTATCCCCATGGTCATGCTTAAGGGGGAATTGGCGGCATAAATACTGAACACGGTATCACTTTCTGACCGGATAAAAATATCCCCCCCGTTTTCCACCAGAATTTCCGGGGACATCTCCAGAAGATCCCGCCCGACATACTCGGCCATTGCCCCGGCCACGGCAGCCATGGGGCCGACATCTGCAAGCTGTGCGGCCTTCATCATATCCATGATAATGCCAGGAACAAAGGAAGGGGGTGGCAATGGAGACAGGGAGGTTGCAAATTCAGGGTATTGGCGGATATGGGTTTCAATATAGTGTCGGTATTTTAAGGCCGCCCGGATGGCAGCATCCGTCAGGTCGGTCACGGCCTGGATATTTAAATTGGTCTCTTTGACGGTGATGTCAAAGGAAACAAGCCCCTTTTTTTGGTGCTGGCTGCGGTAAACCCCTCTGTTCTCAAACATGGTCAATATATTCCGGAGTAAGATGGGGCGGTGCCTGGCGGATGAAATAGGAATCGGTCATGCCGGAAATAAAATCCCGGACAATCTCGGGATGGGTATGATCACTTGTATACCCTTCTGCCATACCGTTTATAAATTTTGTGAAAATATCCGAGGTCTCACGGCCGTGTTCAAGGTCGGACAGATAGTGTTCAAACAGATAGTTAAAAATCTCCTCAATGGAAGACAAATGTCGTTTGATCATCGGATTTTTGTAAATATAGCCATAATTAAATTGTTTTAGTTTTTTCAATCCTTCGGATATGGGATCTGAAAAACCGATGAAGGGCTGGCCAAGGCTGTTGTGGATCAGGTCCGTCACCAGATTGAAGACAATGGTGCCGTTGGTCTGGCCCAGGGTTTGTTTGCACTCGGGGGGCACCTGGTCCCGGGTAACCAGCCCTAAGCGGATGGCATCCTCCAGATCCCGGCCGATATAGCTGATGGTATCGGCCATTCTGACCACACATCCTTCCATGGTCATGGGAATTTCATTGCAGACCCGGTCTTGTTTAATGGCCTGGACCATGGCATCAAACTCTTTGAGGGTGCGATTTTTTTGGGGGATCAGACGTTTGGAGTGGGCCTCTCCGTTGTGGCAGACAATAGCATCCATGGTCTGGAGGCAAAGGTTCCAGCCTTGTCCTTGTTTTTCAATTCGATCTAAAAACTGGATACTCTGAAGGGGGTGGTGGAAGTGTCCGGCTCCCCTAGCATGGGTCAGTTTTGACAAAAAAACTTCGCCGTCATGGCCAAAAGGCGCATGGCCAATATCATGTCCCAGGGATGCCGCTTCAATAAGATCCTCATTTAACCCAAGGTACCGGCCAATGGTCCTGGCCACACGCGATACCAGCTGAACATGGAGAACCCGGTGGGTGAGGTGGTCATTTTTGATAAGGGAAAACACCTGGGTTTTATCGATATACCGGGTAAAGGACATGGAGTTGAGTATCCGGTCGGCATCGATGCTAAAGGCCTGGCGGTATTCATTTTCGGCATGGGGTTCCGGTCTTCGCCTTTGGGCGGTGTGGGAAAAACAAGCCAGTTCACCTAAGTTTTCTTTTTCCCGAAGGGTTAGAAAACATTTAAGTTCCCTGGCTTTTTTAAAGTTATCATTCAAGATATTTTGCTTACAATTGTTTTAGAATATTGTCCACAATCGTATCAAATGCCGTTGTGAATTCTGTTGTGGTATCTTCAAACATCATGGGGACCCCGTTGTCTCCAGAAGCCACTACCCGAGTGTCAAAGGGCAGGGAGCCTAAAAACTCAAGTCCCTGGGATTTTGCAGTTTTTTCACCGCCTCCGTTTTTAAACAGGTCTATGCCTTCGTTGCAATGGGGGCATTTAAAGGCCGCCATGTTTTCCACAAGGCCAAGGGTTTTCATTTTAACCGTCTTACAAAAAGAAATGGATTTTCTGACATCGGACAAGGCCACTTCCTGGGGAGTTGTGACAATTACTCCCAGGGCTTCTGGGATGTTCTGGACAACCGTAAGAGGCTCGTCTCCTGTGCCCGGGGGGGCATCAATGATCAAAAAATCAAGGTCACCCCATTCCACATTGCCGATAAATTGTTGGATCATCCCTGTTTTGGCCGGTCCCCGCCAGATGATGGCCTGGTCCTTGTCCTGCATCAGTGCCTGGACTGACACCACTTTGAGGTTTTCATTAACCTGTTTGGGCATGAGTCGTTGCTGGTCCGGGCTGATATCTAAAAGCTCGGTTAATCCCAGCATATGGGCAATGGAAGGGCCGTGGACATCCACATCCATGAGGCCGGTTTTATAGCCTTTCTTAGACAAACTGGCGGCCAGGTTTGCGGATACCGAGCTTTTCCCCACACCGCCTTTTCCGCTTAGAATAAAGATCTTGTGTTTGATCTTGCCCAGGGAATCCTTGATCATTGCCTGCTGCTCTTTTTGTTTGTCGGCCATATCACCACCGCCACCCTGGGAAGGGCAGCCGCTGCTTTTTTTTGCGGTATCTACATTTTCGTGAATCATAATATCAACTATCTCCTTTGGGGAATTTTAATGGGTTAAACTTTTCAAATAATGATCATGATCCAGACTCTGTCAACCTGAATACAGACTCTTTTATGGGGGGATTTGGGATAAATCGAATAAGGCTTAGAAGGATCTTACGGCCTGCAACACCCTGAATTAAAAGGGTCGCAGGAATACGACTTTGTCCATGGGTCTGGTAGTCAAGATAGGTGATGTCATAGAGGGGGGTGTTGTCTGAGCTTAAAGAGACCAATCGTTGCACTTGATTGTGTTCATCCACATAAAGCTGTTGGCGGGTGGATTTAAAGTTTTGTGATAGAACGACAGGGGGCAAGGTGTTTTTGTTCGGTTCAAACCAAGCATTGTCAAAATCTTCTAAAGGGATGCGTCCCAGTAGAAGGGCTGTCAACCCGGACAGCTTCATTGGGATCTGTATAAACTTTTCCAGATCCGGATCACTTGAAAGTGTGGTATGGGGGGGGTGTTCTCCTGTGTGGGAGATAAAGGTCACATGTTCGCCTGTGGCCACAATGGTTTCAACCGGATGGCCCGATACAAGAAGGGTGATCCTGAGCCGGTTGGGGGCTTGTGCTGCCCATGCCAGTTTGAATTTGTCTTTCCGCTGGTGGGTTGTAACTTCTACCCATCCGGTTCCCTTGGAAGATAGTATATCCTGGTTTAAGGATCTGGTACTCTTGGCAAGGAGGCTGGCTTTTTTATCCAAGGTCGGGTCCGTTTGGGGTTTAAGGGGGGTACATCCGGAAATAACTAACAGGAAGATAAAACCCGTGCCCAGAAAAATCAGGGGGGAAAAGACCCCACAAAGTCTATTCTTCATTGAGTTTTTCTGTAAGCTTCTCAATTTTTTCCTTAAGCTCCCGGGTTAGCTTTTCTTTTTCCTTTTTCACGGTTCCTTTTTTTTCAACCTTCTGCTTTCTAATATTGGCCAGTGCTTTTTTATAAGTGGTCAATGCCATTGTCAACTGTCCGTTTTTTTCATAGGCATCTGCCAGGTGACCTGCGATGATTGATTCAAAATCACTTAATTGGGCGGCCCGTTCCAGGTAATGGACGGCCTTTTCATAGTCTTGCTTCTGGTAATAAACCCACCCCATGCTGTCAATGATATATCCGTCCTCTGGCTTTTGTTTCATGGCCCTTGAAATCAGGTCCAGGGCCTGATCTAATTTGATCCCCATGTCTGCATAGGTGTATCCCAGGTAATTCAGGGCACTGGCATTCTCCGGGTCTATTTTGATCACTTTTTCCATGGTTGCAATGGTCTGCTTTTTGAGTCCTGCCTTATCCTGGATGGTTCCCAGCCGGAAAAGCAGGGTGGTATTGTCCGGGACTGTTTGCAGCCCATTTTCTATAAGGGTTATGGCTTTGTCATATTGGGCCTGATCTTCGTAAAAGGATGCCAGAAACGAGATGATATCGATATCTTTGGGATCTTTTTGGTATTGGTTTGTCAGCATTTGGATCGCTTGTTGGGGGTGTCCCAGATCCCGGTACAAGAATGCAATGCTCAACAGGGTTTTTTTGAATTGGGGATGGTCCGGTGTCACTTTGAGGTAATGCTGGATGGCGGTTTCCTTTTTTTCCACAGCTTCATAGGCCATGCCGGTAAAAAAATTTAAATTGGCATTGTCAGGATCAGCCTTGATCAGCTGGGAAAATACAATGACGGCATCCTGATATCGTTTTTCAGAAAGAAATGTATCCACTGCCGACATGACCAGGCGGGGGGTCTCTTTGGCTTCATGGCCCAGCTCCTCAAACAGGGAGGCGGCTTTTTTCTTTTCATTATTTTTGTAATAGAAAAGGGCCATCTCAAGGACTGCCCGGTCATTTTCCGGTTCAATCTCAAGGATTTTTTCATAGGATTCAAGGATCTGTTTCTTGTGGTTTCCCCCCCCCTGTTTTTCATAAATCTCAATCAACCTGAACCGAGGTTCCACAAGTTCCGGCTCCAATTCAATGCTTTTTAAGAAAGCATCTTTTGCCGGGTCCTGGTGATCCATTAACAAATGTGCTTCCCCGAGGTAAAAATGGGCAACATAATAATCCGGGAGTTGTTCCGCCATCCGGGAGAACAGATCAAGGGATTCCTGGGAATTTTGATTGTCCATATAGATCTTGCCAAGGCGAAGGTAGGTTTCCTTGTTCTTGGGATCCAGTGTGAGTATCTTTTTTAAAAGGTCTTCCAATTGGGCTTCTTGCCCGGATGGTTTGATCAACCGGACCAGGAGTAGCAGATTGTCCGCGTTTTCCGGGTCCTGATTCACAAGGGTCTGCGCCATTTCCAGGGCTTGGGCATCATTTTTCTGCACCAGATAGAGCCCAATCAATTCTCTTTTTAAAAAGGCAGATTTTTTATCCCTTTCAATGGCTTTTTCCAGGGACTCGATGGCCTCGGGGATTTCATCCTTTTGGGCATGTAATCTGTACTCAAGGTAAAAATATGTGGCAGATGTTTGGGATTCTTTCCGGGCAATATCTTCCAGAAGGCTCGACCCCTGGGGGCCTGAAGTGGTTTTGCCCTGGTTGCATCCAGAAATGGATATCAATAAAACGAGACATAAAAAGATCCAGACAGATTGTTTTTTCATGGAGTTCATGACCTTTTTTTGTGAAGGCTTTTTGGGGATTTTACTGGTTGTGATCATACATGTCAAAATCAACCATGTCTTTTTTGAAATACGCTTTCATTTTCTTTAAAATATTATTTTCAATCTGGCGAACCCGTTCCCGGGAAATGGAGTACTCTTCTCCAATCTGCTGAAGGGTCTTGGGAGTGTCGGAAAATATCCGTCGAACAAAGATATCTAACTCTCTATCATTCAGGGTTTTTTTAAATTCGGCCACCTTGGTATGGAGAATCTCTTCGATTTCTTTTTTGGCGATCCTGTCTTCGGAGGAGTCGGTTTCCACATTGATAAATTCAATCCGTTCGGTGTTGGAATCGTTTTTTAAGGGTTCATCCAGGGATAGATCCCAGTTGGCCAGACGCTGGTCCATATCCACTACCTCTTTTTCTGAGACCCCCAACCGTTCGGAAAGCAGTTTGGGTTTGGGATCATATCCCTGCTCAACCAACCGTGCTTTTTCCTTTTTCAGCCGGAAAAAAAGCTTCCGCTGTCCCTGGGTTGTGCCGATCTTTACCATGCGCCAATTGTCCATGATAAACTTTAAGATATAGGCCTTGATCCAGAAAGAGGCATAATATGAAAATTTGACATTTTTATAGGGATTAAACTTTTTGACCGCCTGGACAAGCCCGATATTCCCCTCCTGGATCAGGTCCAAAAGATTTTGCATCCAGATTCGTTGGAATTCCAGGGCAATTTTTACCACCAGTCGCAGGTTGGATGTGGTCATGATATAGGCGGCTTCCTGGTCTTCCTCTTCCTGGATCCGTTTGCCCAGCTCAACCTCTTGATCCCGGTTTAAAAGCTTATACCTGTTGATTTCATTCAGGTAGCTCTGAATGGGATCTGATTTAGCAATGGCCCTGGAGCTGGATGTTTTTACCTTGGATAACGGAACATGGAAATCTCTTTTTGTCAGCCGTTTGGGTACCTCTGGTTTCTTTTGATCTATTTTTTTCTTCATTCAGTGAACCTTAGCATGTGTGGATAAAAGTTGAGTATACCATTATCATGCTCTCTATAAAAGCAATATATTTTACAAATAATTACCATTCGATCATTTTTCTATGGACAAGCGCGGACGTCTTTGATATAAGTCCTTCCTGTTTGCGCCTGTAGCTCAGCTGGATAGAGCAACGGACTTCTAATCCGTAGGTCGGGGGTTCGAATCTCTCCAGGCGTACCATATTTAAAAAGGCTCTTAGCGATTTTCGTTAGGAGCCTTTTTGTTTGGTCTTGCGCCTAAGTCTTGCGCTTTTTAAATTCAGCCACGTTTCCGAGCTCATTTAAAGTAGATTCCAGACTGTTCATTGCTTCCTTATCGGACCCCTCGAATGAATGTAAATAAATCTCTGTCGTTTTCCTGTTTTCGTGCCCCAATAGCTCTCGAATCGTTCTGATTGAGTATCCTTCTTTCTCCAGTATCGACGCCCCGAAATGCCTTAAAGGGTGAAACCTGAAATATTTAACCCCGGCTTTTTTGTACAGGGTCGTCATGATCGGTTTTCTGTCCTGGTACGGGCCGGTTACTCATTCGCCTGCTTTTCTGCTGTAATAGGTGTGAGGAAATACCCATGGAGTGTTGTTCCCCCTGAGCCTTTTTTTCAAAACATCTTTCAGCGTTTTAGCCATTGGTATTCTTCGTGGCTTTAAATGTCCTCCTTTTGTTTTGCGGGTGTAAAGGGTCACGGTGTTGTTTTCGAAGTCAACATCCTTCAATTCCATCCGGTTTACTTCGGACATCCTTCCCATGGTGAGGGTAATTGTCCAAAGATAATCCTGGATCTCTCCTTCCGCCACAAGAATAACCCTGATTACATCTTTAATGGGGGGAACATACTTGACCTTTGACTCTGTGGGAAAAAATTCAAGCCCGTCAGTCGGGTTAACAATAAACCACCTGTTCGGCGGTTTAATTCCGTAATTCCACACGGCCCGCAATGCTCTCAACTCCTTACTCGCTGTTTGAGCGGAAATGCTGTTTTTTATTGCGATAAGGTGCTTGCTGATCACCTGCGGGGTTATTTGATGGACTGTTTTATCCTTCCACTGTTTAAGCCACCTTCTTGCCAGGTACAGGTTGTCCTGATAGTGCCTTTTGGATCTGTACGCCTGGATATAATCAAGACGACTGTTAAGCAAAGTCAAGAAGGCCATGTCTGTTTCTTCCCGTTTCGCGGGTTGCCTCACTTCCTTTTTTCTTTCGGCCTCGGCTGTCTGGGCTTCCTTTTTCTTCTTGAATCCCGCCGCTGTGTAAGGCCGTTTTTTGTGACGGAAGTAATACTCCCACCAGTCCCTCTGTTTGTTGAAATAGACGCTCATATATCTTCTCCTTAGATGGGAAAAGCAGAGAGCCGCCAATTTTCACGCCGCCAAGTAGCTCAAAATTTTTATATACCCAGAATTGGGATTTTTTGAGAAACCCGGCCACATCCTTAACACACATTATTTCCATAGCATTTGTGTCGGATTTTTGAAAGTATGACGGCTGCAGTATCAATTGGGTTATCCTTTTAGAAACTTCTGTACACGAATGGATTATGGAGTTCGTTTTATGGGGGCGGGCAGAAACGCAAAAAACCTGCATAGATCCAGGATCTTTACAGGTTTCAAATTGTCTTGCTCCCATCATGCCTCCTGAGAGGCTTGGTGCGCGGTGATATATCCTCTAATGTACTTTATTTTTATATACTGTCAAGTTTGAATTTTTTTTAATGTATGTTTTTTTCTCAAAAAAATTGAGCACGGTAAATTATTTCATAATCTTAAAGGAATATGTATTTTAAACGGCGTGCCGATCTCAATATTTTTGATAGCCATTGATCTATAATTTATTTGTAATCGCCATGCGATGAAAGAAT
>CAXHYW010000121.1:0-8235 GCA_964021475.1 uncultured Desulfobacteraceae bacterium
CCCTAATGGATCTTGGTAATTGCTGCTGCACATATTTTTTAAGGGCAGTCTGGTTTAGGTGTAAAGTTTTGGAGATACTATGCAGGCTATGATCCCCACTTTCAAAGACTTCTGCGGCTGCTTGCCATAATGAAGCCGGAATACGTTCTCTGCCGGTTCTTGTTTTTCGCCAGGTTTTAAATTGCTGTTTGACCTCTTCCAATGCTGAAGCTTCTGTGGCTGTGGGTGCTGAACTCATTGGTTCCTCCTATATAATCATGTTGGAACCGATAATATCATCCTCAAAAAATTAAATCACGCAGTCCTACCGAAGGCACACGGTTAACCGGGACAACGGTTGATCACAATCCCCGTCTCCAATATCTATCACGGGACAAAAGAGATCAATAATTCAATTTAATCCACCCCCCGGACTTGCTGGATTTTCCGGCGGGTCCGTTTTCATTGTTATCTTGCCTGGTTCACCCATGGTATCCATAACTACCATTTGTCCGTTTTGGGCATAAAGACGGTCTTGAGGGAGTGGTCCTTTGTATGGGTGGGTAACAACATTTCCCTCCGGGCCACCGGAACCGATTTACGCAGTGCGCACCAATGGAAAAGGTGTAATTCCAAGGTCCTGGACGGTTACTGGCGATTATCGGTGGTTTTTTGTAAGGGTTAAAAAGGTTAGTACGCACGCAGGGACATGTTAGTTCGAGCTTAAAAGTTTATATTAGTATAAATATTCAGAAAGTATGGAAAAAATAAATACTTTGGGGATGATCTGGTCTGGGTCATTATTTTTTTCCGGAATCAGGTCCGCCCTGAATATATAACAAACAAAGAATTGCTTTGGGAAAGGGCGCGTCCAGTCATTCCACAAAGGGAACCCATAGCGCGGTCTCAGGCTAAAGCAATGATGGTATTCGGACCGAGTCCATATCATGGGCCCAGGGACCTATGCAACCGCTTGACCGACAATGGCATCAGCCAATTGGACCTGGATGGCCTGGGCGTCTTTTAGACGGGTTTTGAGGGTGTCACATAGGGCCGATTCATCAACTTTGGCTACTATGCGGTGTTGCTCGGCGAGTGGGGTCGCCGTGGGGTGTTTCTCTTGTCATGTCAAACAGCGTTGAATATTGACCCCTATCAGCGTCCAACCTTAACCCCCTGCAACAGAAAGCAAGCCTCTTCTTTGAAAACCAATATGCCTATGGAAGCAGGGTTTTTCAACAAAACCGTCGGCTGATCGGATAAACTCTTACTGGGGGCAATATCACGCTGACTGGGGTCAAAGTTGGACGCTGATTGACACTTCTGATGTTATTAAAGCGAATATCCAGGCCGCTTTCGATAGCCAGTTCGGCAAAAATTATGCCTCAGTTTATATTCAACGAACATTCTGTGTCTAATTATTTGTACTTGACATGCAGTATTCCATAGTTGTATGGAACAGTAAATTTTTTTCAGACAAAGCCAAACTTGTTTACTGACAAGTATGGAAAGCCACGGGCCTTATATCTGGTCGCCGGGTTACCATTTATTTCGTTCTATCTTTCATTATCGAGGAGGCTTCAAGCTAAAATGCATAGCATAGTTATCGTAAGTAAATACTTTCGAATCTTCGCAATCACGATTTTTATAATTCTCATTAATTTCAATCTTGTGTTTTCTTCAGAGAATAAAACAGTTTTTGATGTTTCGTTTTATTTGAATGCTAATCCTGATTTGGTAGCTGCTGGTTATAATGAACGAAATGCTGAAGATCATTGGTTGAATTATGGTATTTATGAAGGGCGAAAAAGCTCTCCTGTTTTTGATGCTACCTTCTATCTTCAGAAATATTCAGATCTTAAGCAAATTTTTGGGAACGACTACTATGCTGCCACAATGCACTGGAAAAATAGTGGCATTCATGAGGGAAGACAAGGCTCCTCAATATTTGATGCCTTTTATTATCTCAAAAGTAACTCGGATCTTTTGAGCGTTTTTAACTTTGATTATCACTCCGCAGCAATGCATTGGATAAATTTTGGTATTTATGAGGGAAGGCAAAGCTCTTCAACATTTGATGTAGTCTTTTATCTTCAAAAAAATCAAAATCTATATAAAGTTTTTGGTAACGACTATTACGCCGCCACACTACATTGGGTAAATTATGGTATTCATGAAGGGCGAATAGGCTCTTCTTCTGACTAACTGGATGAAGCAGGGATTCATCCATATAATGCTGAAGCATGAGCAAGCAGGTGTAATTCGACTTTAAATATTATAAACAGGTTTGTCCTAAGGTAACTGTCCATTTAAAATCAGGGCTTTAAGCCCATACCTTTTTATGTGGATGTGACATTCACTATTCTGGAGATTCGTATATGTCAATTTCGGATGTTGTTAACGGGAGTACAATAGGAGATGCTAGTGCCAGCCGTAGTAACGCAGCCACAGTAAATCTTGACAGTAACGGAAATGTTAACATTACTGGTTCTGCCGGGTTTGGTTCTGATTCTGATGACTACTATAAGTTTATTGCTGGTGAAAGCGGAACTGCTACTTTTAATCTATCCAATCTGTCAGCAGATTTAGATCTTTACCTATATGATAGTAGCGGTAACCAGTTGATAAGGTCATGGAATTCTGGTTCAAGTGATGAGTCTTTTACCTATAGCGTGGTAAGCGGTCAAACTTATTACGTAAAGGTTGATCCATGGAGCAGCGCTGAATCGAGCTATAATTTAAGCATTAGTGCGCCCGCAGGTATAAGCAGTAATGCCACCGATGATTACGTCAACGGCGTACGTGTAAGTGGCGGTGATGCCAGTGCCAACCGTAGTAACGCGGCCACAGTAAGCCTGGACAATAGCGGGAACGCAAGTATTACGGGGTCAGCCGGCTTTGGTTCAGATGGGGATGATTGCTATAAGTTTACAGCTCCCTCCAGTGGAACAGTTCAGATTGAATTGACCGGTCTCAGTGGGAACCTCTATTCCCGTCTATACAACAGCAGTGAATCCCTTCTTGATAGCACGTCGGCCAATAATGCCAATGACAAGACAATCAGTTATAATGTCACTGGCGGACAAACATATACTGTGGTCGTTGACCCCTATGCCAGTGGAGAGTCGAGCTACAATTTAAGCATTAATGCCCCCGCAGGTAGTGGTGGCGGTGGTGGCAGTGCCGGTGCTGAAGATTATATCAACAGTGTACGGATAAGTGGCGGTGATGCTAGTGCCAATCGTAGTAACGCTGCCACAGTAAATCTTGATAGTAACGGAACTGGGAGTATTACCGGTTCTGCCGGTTTTGGTTCAGATTCTGACGATTACTATAAATTTGTTGCCGGCGGAAGCGGAAGCGCTACTTTTAATCTATCCAATTTGTCAGCAGATTTAGATCTTTACCTTTATGATAGTAGTGGCAACCAGTTACAACAGTCATATAATGGAGGTTCAAGTGATGAGTCTTTTACCTATAGTGTGACGAGTGGTCAGACTTATTCTGTAAAGGTTGATCCATGGAACAGCGCTGAATCGAGCTATAATTTAAGCATTAGTGCCCCTACAGGTAGTGGTGGCGGTGGTGGCAGTAGCAGTACTGACGATTATATTAACGGTACCCGTGTAAGTGGTGGTGATGCTAGCGCAAGCCGTACTGACGCAGTTACAGTAAGTCTCGACAATAATGGATCTGGTAGTGTTAATGGCTCCGCTGGGTTTGGTTCAGATTCGGCTGATTATTATAAATTCGTTTCCGTTGGAAGCGGAACAGCTTCTTTTAGTTTGTCCAATCTGTCATCAGACTTAGATCTGTCCCTTTATAATGCAAATGGCAATCAGTTGGGATACTCCTTTAATGGAAGTTCAACTGCTGAGTCTATTAGCTATAACGTAACAAATGGAGAGACATATTATTTACAAATTGATCCATGGCGAAGTGCAGAATCAAACTATGAATTAGATATTAGCGTCCCAACTACTGGCAGTTCTGCCAGAGCTAATCTTACAGCATATAGACCACAATATTCTGTTGACAATCATTTTAGTGATAATAGTGGTATATACTTTGATTGGGAAGATATACCAGTGTCAGAACTTCATGAGGGCTCTTCAACTACCGGACCTGGGATTCGTATTAACTCGAGTTCAGATCAAAACGAGAATTCAGGAACCCCCGAAAATGACCTTATCCGTATAGATGTCGATAATTTGAATATGGGTGGTACACTGACGCGGAGTAATAGTGACCTGCGCCTTTATTGGAATTCGGATGGAACTAATGAACTCAATTTTATACAGAATTCAACTGCCTTGGCTGCAAGCAACAGCACTCAGAAATTGTGGGCAGAATGGACAGGAAATAATACAAGTCTAAATCCAACCCTTTCTGTTAGTTCCAACTCAAATATAGGTCAAGATGACACGCTTAAATTCCATATTTTTGATCATATCGTTGTGGTTATCACTGGAGAAAAACAGGAACCTTTCAATAGGATTGGTGTTGATCAATCCGGGAATGTAGATAATCACTATGGTTTGTCACAAATTGCTTATGACCTTTTGCAAAAAGGGTATGATGTTCATCATGTTGAGGAACCAGATGGTAGAGGATATGCGGATGCTGGCACTACAGATAATACAGGGTGGGGATCGAGTGAACATTTAGATGCAGTCTTAAATGAAATCGTTGATGGAATAAATCATCGTTCTGTAACTAAATTTGGTATGATTGGCTATAGCCATGGAGGTTGATCCGTCTATGAATTAGCCGAGGAACTTGATACTACCACTGGAATTACCGGTAATTATGACCTTGCTTTTACCGCTTACGTTGATGCGGTTGAGCAAACTGGGACAGGTACGACTGAGGAGCATAGACGTCCTTCTGGGTCAGACTATCATTTAAATATATATCAAGATGATGGTATTGGTGTTGAAGGTGGTCCTGGAAATACTCCTTCTCCAGGTTCTGAGTATGATGTTAATACTTATGTCTGGGGAACGAATCTTCGTCATACAACAATTGATGACAATTCAACAGTTCAGGAAATTTTATTGACAGGAATTAATAATAGTCAAGACGGAATCACTAATTACATAGTCATTTCATAACATCATATTTGTCATCTCAATGAGTGCGAACTACTTTCGTGAGGTGTCAAGATCGAACCGTTTATTTAAATGTCAATTTTAACAACTGAACAATAATGATGAGGATAGATTTCTTATGGTAAGTACAAAACATCACGATTGCTCTATATGCATGTTTTATATTTTACCTAAGCTATCCGGAATTATAATTTTACTTTTATTGATATCAATATTTTCGTTTTCTACCAACACATTGGCTGCTTCTAAGATCAGGCAAGGCCGGTTGAACAATTTCAAAACTTGCCCTATCGAGCCGATTTCAGAATGGCAAACTGTCTTAGAATCAATTCTCTATGCAAATGAAGTGAAAAAGTATTGGGCGCAAATTGGTGTACTGATGTCAATGTCTAAAGCTCCCCACAAGACGCTTATTGAACAATTATCACTTTTTAGCATCTTAGATAGAGAGCAAGAATATCGCCAAATTGTCGGAGCAAGGATCTTAACAGCCTTGCAATTAAATCGATCGGATGTAACGTCAGCGATTGTACCACATTTAGACAGTGACAATTCCAAAATAAAATTGATTTCTCAGCAGATGTTAGCATATGTTGACCAGCGCTCTCGCAAGAGAAAGCCAGATTTCAGTTATTACAAAGAATTTCTGGCTAAGCAACAACGATTCGACAAAGGCATATCATTTTCTCTTCTCAACTTAATGTATCGTATTAATCCTGGAGAAGCCCTACTTGTAACTGACCGTTTATTATCGAATAATCGCAATACCCTTATGACAGTGGAATCGACACGCTACTTGGTGTATAAAGCTGCGTGGGAGCATGAACATAGTGCATACCATAGTAAGAATACTGCAAAGATTGCCTGCATCCAATTAAAAAAAATCGTTAAAACCGGTAATTGGTGGGAAAGGGTTTATGTCGCAGCAGTAGTCTCGAAAAATTCATACCTCTGTTCTGATGAAATACTAAAAGCACTAAAAGATGACCCGAATGAACTAGTTCGTTGTTTTGTTACACCATCTCATAAAAAGTTGTGAACACCCTCGCAAGATCTCATTACGTTGGCCTTGATTAGCAGACTTTAGGGTTCTATAATAAGTGGTATGAACTCTTTCACCATAGATTTTCAAAGTCTACCCCAAACCAAGTGGACACAAAATCGGACACAAAACGTTATGAATTTTTTGTGTCCATATGTATCTGTTGCAACGAAAAATTGCAGGTTTCAGTGTTTTTGGGGAGGCATCGGAGTCCTTTCACGCCGGAGACAGGGGTTCGAATCCCCTTGGGGACGCCATTTTTACCCCTGCAAAAGGAATCGAAATGCCTTTGAGTAGCAAAAACCTGCTCCAAGGGTATTTCGATTTTTTAGTTTTGGGGCTTATCCTAATCTCCCTAAACAGCTTGTTAAAGACCATTTGCATGGTATCTGGGGAAGCGTATTTTATCTCCTGGGACAGTTCTTTTATTACCTTTTTAACATCATTTTGTGTTTATTAATGGCCTGATTCTCTGTTTTATTCTGCTTTATTCCATCTTTAATAGTCTTTATCTCTTCGTTTATTGCCAGTAAGTCAGTGTGTTAAGTTCATCCGCATCAATAAGGCTTTTCATGTGAAGGGCGATCAGTTTCTTTTTCTGGGTTTTGACTTCTTCCAGGTGCCAACCTTCTGTGACAGATAACCCATGCCCTCCAGAGTATCAATAACAGTTAAGAGGCGGTCTTTTTTTGAAAAATAGAGAACCATAGCGTCTATCTAGCCGATTTGTCCCGGTAGAACCGCACAGGCTTCTGTAGATACAGCCCATACCACAGATTGATACAGACCGTTTTTAACGCCTCTTTGGTTGAAATGGGTAAAATCAACTTTTATTGGAGATAAAACAGGGCTGGATAGAACTCAAACATTCTTGCATTAATCTTGATTCTTCAAATGTTCAACAATCCAAACGGTATCATTAAGTTTTTCAAGAAGTAATTTTTGGGCTGCAATCCAGGAGAGAACTATAACGTGTTAGACTCGCTTTTATAAAATTTCACCGGATACAACATATGGTGTCATGAGGTTTTCGGTCTCAGATTTGAAATTACTATATGGGAAAAATCAAAACCCAAAAAGCCAGAACCCCATTAAATCATCCACTGCAATTGTATCTGCAAATGCTTTTTCAAGTCTGTTGCCATCATCTGGGGCAGAGATGTGATTGTAATAATGCTCAACAATCATTTTGGTTGTAGTGTGCCCGATCTGTTTCTGAACAAATCCCATCCGTTCATTATTATCCAGGGAATTTGTAATATAGGATGACCGGGTATTAATTTCGCAAAAATTTGCTTTATTAATAATTTGAGCCACCCTGCCTTGGGCGAGCAAAGTGTCGATATTGCAAATATTTGCATTTCCGACACTTTCCGGTTTTGGCTCAGTCCCACTATTTTCGCAATTTTATCCTGGGTCCATCCGAGGCGGGAAAGCCGGATGATGGTGCTGTTCCTGTTTGTTTTCTGCCGAGCGCGGATATCTGAGATATAGGTGTTGACGGTCTGCCGGGTAACCCCTGATTTTTCTGCCAGCGCGTCTTCCGTATAGCTGCATTCCCGATCTGAGGAGGCAATGTCGCAGGCCACCTGCTTTTTGTCGGCCGGGGTCAGCCGATCGCCATGGATGGTGTTGCATTGGGCTGATTCCAGAAGAAGGGCTGTTTTGTGTTCCTGGAAATCAAGAGATATGGTGAACAAAAGGTTGATAAGATCAACGCTTAAACAGGAGGCGGCTAAAATTATGGCTGCGCTGATTGCTATAACTTGCGAGAGCTTCGTGTCCTTTCGGTAAGCCTGCTTGAAAATCCTTTCATGGGCATAATATTATCGATCCCGAAACAATTTGAAAGAAACTATGACTTGGTGCACAGCTGAACTGTGACATTTTAAGATGTATCAGGCCTATAAATATTGACGGCAGACAATATGGATTGATATTGAAATTGTCCCCGCACCTGTAATTGAACCCGGTACGGAGAAAAATAATCAGATAATTTATGCTTTGATGGCCATGCTTATTTTATAGATATTATGGTTGACACGTAGAAATGACCTGCCTTTTTTGTAATCGTGGATTAAATTGTAAAAGTAGTAACACAAT
>CAXHYW010000122.1:0-8225 GCA_964021475.1 uncultured Desulfobacteraceae bacterium
GGTTTTGGCGCAGCCATTGCAAATTGTTCTTCAATGACGTGGGCACTCCATCCACTGACCCTTGAGATGGCAAATATTGGGGAAAACAGGTCCGTTGTAATGCCCATGGCATAAAACAGGGAGGCTGAATAAAAGTCCACATTGCAAAATATTTCCCGCTGCTTTCGTTCCATGAAGGCTTTTTTCCCCTTTATTTCCAGGGCCTTTGACAGCTCATGCCAGCGGGTATCTCCGGACAATTCCCCCATGCGTTTGGACATGGGGTCGATGATAATGGCCCTGGGGTCATCGGTCTGGTATACGGCATGGCCAAGGCCCATGATCAGGCCTCCCTCGTCCAGAACCCCGTTGATATACCCATCAATTTTATCAATGGTTTTGATCTCCTTGAGCATTTTCATCACCCGGACATTGGCCCCTCCGTGGAGCGCCCCGGAAAGGGAGCCGATGGCAGCGGATATGGCGGCATAAATATGGGCTTTGGTGGAGGCCACTTGGCGGGCCGTAAATGTGGAAGCATTAAAGGAATGTTCTGCATGGAGGACCAGACTGACATCAAAAAAATGGGCGGTCTCCTTGTCAGGTTTTTCCCCGTTGAGCATATACAGAAAATTGGTGGCATGGTTCAGGTTGTTATCTGGAGCCACGGGGGGCAGATTGTTCCGAATGCGATCCCAGGCCGCCGTGATGGTGGGCAACCCTGCAATGAGGTTTTCTGCGCTGTAAAGGGTGTTCTCAATTCCTAATTTTCCCACATTGGCATCGGTCTGCATGAGCAGAGGGGTTGCCATCTGGAGGACATCCATGGGATCCATGTCCCGGGGCAGGGAGGTTAAAAAGGGGAATAGATTGTCAGGAACCCTTCGCTTGGACCGAAGGCTCTGGTCAAAATCGGTCAACTCCTGGGCTTTGGGCAACCGTTCATAGAGAAGCAAAAAACAGGTTTCTTCAAAGCTTGTCTTTTGGGCCAACCCCTCAATTAAATAACCCCGATAGATAAGTTTTCCTTCCTTGCCCCGGACATCACATATCTTGGAACTTGCTACATCAACGCCCCTGAGGCCGGTATTTAATACAGGTGTACATACATTCTCATTCATGGTTATCTCCTTGATATTAGAACATTTTTTCAGGGGGGCGTCTTTCCGGGACATACTCTGCCTGGATTTCACCATTGTTCATGGCCGTTGATACATAGAGGCCGCAATAGCAGGTGCCGAATTCTTCAAGGTCCGGTTCCCGATATTCACAGGGACAGAAAATATCCTTGTCTTTTTCCCTCTCCCCACAGGCAAGTCTACAGGGGCAGGCCATATACCCGTAGCGGTCTTTGTTGAGCAACAATGATTCCAGCAGCTCAAATACCAGGTCCTTGTCCTTATTAAAATAAATTCCCCGGGCTTCCTGTGATTTTTTCAATGCGTCATATAGTTTTTCAACTTTCATTTTTTATTCCCAATGCCTCCTTGATCTCTTTTTCTTTGTAGCCGACGATCACCGTTTCATTGATTTTGATGGTGGGAAAGGAGCAACGGGGGTTCATCTCTTTGATATCGGCTATAATGGCTTTGCGTTCTTCTCCCTCCAGATCATCCACTTCAATATAGTCATATTCCACATCACATTCGGTTAACAGCTTCTTGGTTGATTTGCAATGGCTGCAGCTGCTCAAAGCATATAGGGTTGTTTTATCCGTGGCCATTATGATCTCCTTGTTAAGGGTCGGGTTGATAAAGGTCTGGTTGTTAAAGATTTGGATTAAGCGATCAGAATTCTCGAAACCAATATTTTAAAATCGCCTGATTCCAATTCCTTTATTAATTTGCATGTTTTGTGCTGTTTTGGCAAGGTTAAAGTCATCTATCCAGCAATTTTGGGTAACCGATACTTATGGAAAATCAGAGCAATTTTCAGTGACCATACTTAACCAAGATTCCCTTAGTTTGGCCCGGCCCCATTTGATCTATCAGACAAAGGGAAGCTTTATTATAAATTTTGTACCTTGCCCTAAAGTTGATTTGACCGACATCTCCCCCCCATGGTCCTCAACTATGATAAAGTAAGACAATGACAGACCAAGGCCGGTACCTTTATCTACCTCTTTGGTAGTGAAAAAAGGTTCAAATATTCTTTTTTGGATACCCTCATCCATCCCAGGACCATTATCTTCTATTTCTATTTGAGCCATATTATCGCTTTCCTGAAGTCGAAAAATCAACTTTGGTCCTTCTGGTTTTTGCTCTGATTCACGCATGGATTCCGTCGCGTTTTTAATAACATTAAAGAATGCCTGCATAATTTTACTCTCTTCGCAGATGACTTCAGGGATATCAGAAACAAAATCTATAACTATTTTAATTTGTTTAAAATCGAACCTTTTTTTCAAATCATAATCATTTTCCGCAAGTTTCAATGTTTTTTCTAATAGTTCCGATATCCTATGCTTGGACTTTGAGGAGTCTCCTTTTCTTGCAAATGAAAGCATGTTATCAATGATTTTTGCTGCAATACTTCCGGCATTGTGAATGCTGCCAAGGGTCTGAAGAATTTTCCTCTTTTCCATATAAATTTTGATTGCCGGCATTGTGGTTCCCGCTTCCAAGGCAGCTTTTTCGTTGGCCGGCAATGGCTTTGTGAGGCGATTTAAAACAAGTTGGATGTTTTGCATTATGCCTGCCAATGGATTGTTTATTTCATGGGCCATTCCGGCAGCAAGCCCTCCGATTGACATCATCTTTTCTGATTGTATCATCATTCGTTGTGTTTTTTTACGTACCGCTATCTCTTTTTGTAAACTGCTGTTGATCGTTTCAAGTTCTTTCGTACGTCGGGCAACCATACTCGCAGCAATAATCAGACCTAAAACAGAAATAAGCAAAGCACTGACAGATGCATTAAGAAGCTGTTTGTTGAATTCTTCAGATCGATAGTGAGTTACGGCAATCTTGATATTTCCAATGAACTTGCCAGCATAACGAATATCACTCGAACGAATGATCAAATCATTTTCGTTTGTTTCTATTCTTTTTTCTGTTTCATAGAGCATTTCTCCTGACATACCCGTCAAACGAATCACTGCAATCCATTCATTATGGGAAAGATATGTGCAGATACTTTTTATACCTTTCCGATCATAATCCCATAAAGGGACCTCCAGTACGCTGGTCATGAGATCAATGTATTCATCGGCTTTATTGTTTAACATTATCTTTTCTCTTTTCGATATTTGATAATAGTTAAGCGCTATAAAAGCTGCCGAGATGACAACAATTGCCGTCACCAGACTAATTGCAAGCGTCTTGGACATGAAATGTTTTTTAGGGTCACCCATTAAATCAATTTTGCCTGTTTAAGACGAGCGTAGATTTTGAATGTCATTTCTGGAATCAGTAAAAAAACTTTTTTTTATGCTATATTGACATCATTTCAAATACTTATCTTTTATATTTTGATAAGTGCCATTTTGTTTTATTTCATCTAATGCTTTTTGAAGTTTGTTTACAATAATATCAGAGGTTTTTTTGTTTAATGCCATATAGTACGCATCCTTACCTGGAAGTTCATACGCTTTGGTAAGTTTGTTAAAATCAAGCCCTAACAATTTTACGATATGAACCATGGACAGTTCAACATTTCCCACTAAATCAACCCTGCCTGAAAATAATTTTTCAATATTTTGTTCCTCTTTTGAAACAGGATAAAGATTTTTACCAATTTCAAAACCCTTCTTTATTAAACTCAGGCTGAATCCATCGTCTCTTGTTACTCCGATTATATATTTTTTAGCATCCTCTATAGAATTTATCTCAATATTTTTTCTTTCCTTTAGCTTGAATAAAAATATTGTTCTTGATGCAAGAGGGCCTACCCATTTAAATAGACTTTCTCTCTCATTGTTTCTTGTTATGGTATAGATAAGAGTGTTTTTTTCCTCCGATGCTATCTTGTAGGCTCTTGACCAGGGATATAGTTCTGGCTTTCCCTGAATACCTGCTTTTCGAACAACTTCCTCGACTACTTTTGTGGAAAAGCCTACAACTTGACCGTTTTCCATATAATTATATGGTGGGTAATCCTCTGTTAAGATTTGAAGGGTCTGTCCATGGGCGTACATTCCTAAAAGACTCCAAAAAAATACTCCCCCAAAAATCGATAAAAAAAATTTCATATATCTCCATTTTTATCATTCAATAATTACGATTTTGGTTCCTTCTTCCATGATCCTTTTAACCCTTTGTGCCCGGCTCAAGCACCGAACAAAAATATTTACTGGCGGTCCAACCACCAGTTCGTATCCGGAACAGGTGTACCCTCCGCAAGAGTAGGATTTTTCAGTATAAATATTTTTCTGTTATTAAGATCAGCCTGCTGAATGATTTTACGATGATATTTTAAAAACAGTGCTTTAAATGTTCCATCTTCAAGTGCTATCGTAAGTCCTCTCTCAACTCTGTCAGCAAGTTTTAAATTGTTTTTATTCACAAAAAAGTAAACTGGATAAGGATAATACAAAGCTATGTATGGATCCACTGTAAGATCAGGATACTTTTCTTTTTTATCGGATATTTCATTCCAGGCTTCATTGATGCCTCTTGGGAAATAATCAAATCTTTTTACTGACAGCATATAAAAAAGAGATTCATATTTCGATGTTCCTAAAACCTGTATATTGTTAATACTGAGAATTTCAAAATCTGCCCACTGATCACCGAAACCGGCGCTGTATTTTGTTTTTAATTGATCCAGTGACTCAATCTTTGAGAAATCCACCAGGCTGCCTTTTCGGATAAGCGAGACCCGATACCCCAGTAATCCTCTGAGAATCGGAATCTTAACCGGAAAAAGTCTGGATTCCCTTTCTTTATTTGAAGGGAAAAAACCGATATTCACTTTTTCTCCTTTTTCCAGAAATAAGATACCCCGGCTCTGTGTCATCTCCTCTTTGACAGGCTCAAGAGAATACTGGCCATCAGGTTTGACTGTTTTCTCCATTGCAAGTTTGAGCAGATCAATGCGATAGGCGTATCGTAAATCGGTTTGAAAATATTTTATTTTCAATGATTCCGAAAGTGCGCCAGAACTAAAGAATATCAATAGTACCAAAACCAGATTGATTTTCTTCATATTTAACTCTTCCAGTTTATTCTTAATTTTTTATAAAATTCTATTTTCTAATGGAGTTCAAATTGATTATCATCATAAACAAAATTCTGAATAATTTCAATTTCTAAATTCAACGCCAAAATCTGCGGTTCACTCATCGGGACCTGCTCTCCATTATTCCCTGGGCGAATAATTATATTGAAAAGAAACTAACTTTGGCCTGGTTTTTGCTATCTGTTTTGCTGGCGGGTTCGGTTGTGTCTATTGCTTTCATGAACGGCCCGCGGTATTAAAGGACAGGACCTTATGTGAATTTTTCTTTGCGAAAAATCAAATGGGCGATAGCCAGGGGCGGGTCTGATTCGTTTAATACGGTGTTCAACCGGATGAAAATTTAAAGGAGAAAATCAATGGGCCAGTGGTATTGCTCTGTTTGCCATTCAAAAATTTCAAGCGCAGAAAAACCCGTGGTCTGCAATGGGTGTCAATCCGATGAGCGGATGATCATGGACGCGCTATCTATTCCACAGAATCTGGATGCGGTAAGGGATGCTGCCAGAAAAAAAATGAAAGGTATCTGCGCGGTCTATCCCTCTTGTGACGGAAACTTTGATAAAATTTGTCAGAAGGAAGCCTATGGAAAACCCATTGGCCTCGGGGGGGCCGGATCGGGTCAGTCATTCCGGGCCAATGGAACCGCCCTTGCCAATGTTCGATTGAATATGTCTGTTATCGGGGAGCATTTTGAGCCGGACACCCGGGTCTCTTTTCTTGGGATGGATCTTGATTTCCCGGTGTTGGCCTCTTCTACGGCCGGGGCCGGAAAATATAATGATGCCCTTGATGAGACCGCATTTTGTAAATCCGTTCTTTTGGGCTCCAAAGAGGCGGGTACCATAGGCTTGAGGGGTGAAACCTGGTTTTATACTCTGGAAGACAACCCGTCGCTTACGGCCATGGAGGCCTGTGAGGGATATGGCATTCCCATATTTAAACCCAGATCCCAGGATGTGCTCAAGCAATTGATTGAACGAGCTGAATCTTGTGGGTGCCAGGCCGTTGGCGTGGACCTGGATGGCGCTGGCTCCACCATCATGGCCCGGTATGGTCAGCCGGTATTTAAAAAAAGTGTAAAGGACATTGAAGAACTGGTGGGATTTTCATCCCTGCCCTTTATTGCCAAAGGAGTCATGCGGCCCGATGAAGCACAAAAATGTGTGGACGCAGGAGTTCAGGTTATCGGGGTTTCCAACCACGGGGGCCGGGTGTTGGATGCCACCCCGGGAACGGCGGAAGTATTGCCCCTGATCCGGGAACAGGTGGGCCCTTTGGTCACCATTACCGTGGACGGCGGGGTGAGAACCGGGTATGATGTATTAAAAATGCTGGCCCTTGGTGCCGATGCGGTACTCTTGGGCCGGGACATCATCCGGGCCGCAGTGGGTGGCGGAACGCTTGGGGTCAGGCTTCACCTGGAACATATTCATAAAACATTGAAAAAAGCCATGTTCATGACCGGAACCGAGACCATTAAAATGGCGGATTCGAGAATATTATTTTAAAAATTATTGGAAGGGCGGTCTTTTTTCTGATCGACTCAGCACCTTAATTAAAGGAGAAATCATGGGGAAAATTTTAGTCGTTTTTGCAACAAGGTCCGATGAAACAAAGGGGATTGCCAACCTTATCGGTGAAGGGGTTCGAATGGCGGGTCACGAAGCTGAGATCAAAAAAATAAACGAGATCAAAAACGAAGAAGATTTAAAGGGGTATGACGGGTATGTTTTTGGATCGGCCACCTATCATGGGGAGATGATTACCTCCATGAAGCAACTGCTGTTCATTGCGGAAAGAGCTGAATTGAAAGGAAAACCCGGCGGGGCATTTGGTGCCTATGGCTGGAGCGGAGAAGCACCGGGACGGATTTTTGATACCATGGCCAACATTTACGGAATGAACATGGCTTTGGCAGGCCCTTTGATGCTCAAAGCCAGCTGGGTAGAAGGAGGGATGAAAGCATCCCAGGAATATGGGAAGAGCATAGCCGCCATGATTTAAAGGGGGAACCGATGTCTGATTACCATTATGATTGCCTGCCCATCCTACCGGGCCAAAAATCGGGTGCCCATTACCCGAATTACACAAATCCTGGTGGGAGCATTGCCAAAAGAGCAGATAGAAGAAGCCATTGAATCAATTATTTGAAATAAAAGATCCTATTTTTCTTGAATGGGTGAATAGCCTTTGGGGGATTGAATTTAGACGAGTCCGCCGGGAATTTGATATACAGGGGAGCCCGGAGAGATCCTTGTCCCGGGTCGTTATTGAAACAATTACCGGCCAGCTTTTTCTCATGGAAAAATTTGATCGGGAAAAGTTTGCTGTCCGGGAGAGGATCGCCCGCACCATTGACCATTTGAATTGCCAGGGCCTTTCAACGGCATTGGGGGGGCAACGAACATTAAAAGGCGAGTTTTTGCCCTTTTTCAAGGGAGGGTGTTTTCAGATATCCCCCTTTTTGGACAGCACAGGGGTGGCCCGTCCTGACTGGCTTGCTTCGGCTGAGATAGGCAAGAACATGGGATTGTTTTTGATCCAGATGGCAGGGGCTTCCAAGGCGATTGGGACACAAATTGTCTTTCCTGGTTTCTCCATAAAAACCTACATCATAAAATTGTTCTCAGATATGTCCTATCATGACCCTAAAATGTATGATCGGTATGCCCCGTTTTTGGAATTTCTTGAGCAAGATTTCATGGGGGCCCATGATCAACTGGTCCAGACTTTTTGTCACGGGGATTTTCATCCTCTGAATGTGCTTTGGGACCAGAACCGCATACGGGCTGTCATTGACTGGGAATTCACCGGCCTGAAACCCGATTGTTATGATGCGGCCAACCTGGTGGGATGCGCAGGGATCGAAAATCCTGAAGGACTTGGCATGCCCATGGTTACCACCTTTTTGCGTCAGCTCAAGGCCGCCGGGATTATAAGTCCCACAGGCTGGCAGTATTTCCCCGAATATATTCTGGCCCTGCGGTTTGCCTGGCTTTCAGAATGGCTTCGAAAAAAAGATGGGGAAATGCTGGAATTGGAGGCGGTGTATATGGGGGTTCTTGTTC